>NZ_JAERJY010000199.1:0-4719 GCF_018257375.1 Providencia sp. JGM181
CGCTATTGGTGTCAATTTGACAAAAAAATCCTCCAAACGAAGGAGGAAAATAAATATTAAGCGAGATTACTTATATAACACTAATTTTGTATTTACCAAAGCTGACCAGCTAATAAAAATGATCATAATTTGCTATATGAAAAAGGAATATAAACTGAAAATAATATGGCAAGTGTGAATATTAACGGACAGAATTAACCAGCCATTGTAAATAATTATCCTCAACTTGGTTAGGATCTAACCGAATTAATTCAGGGATTTCATAGGGATGAATTTCCTTGATTGCATCAAATAGTGCTTGCTGATTACCAATCGTGCTTTTTATCAGTAATAGAATTTCATTATCTTCCGTCACATTTCCTTTCCACAAATAGACTGATTTCATTTCTGGTAATAGTGAAACACAAGCAGCAAGGTGGTTATTCAACAGGTACTGTGCAATTTTTATGGCACTTTCTTGGCTATTAGTCGTGCTTAAAATGATGCAAGGTTGTTGCTGGCTCTTATAATGAGTATCGTCAAATGTCATTTTAATCTCCTTTATTTAAAGGGCTTATTTAAATGAGTAGCCTGATTCATTTTAGTCTAGCTGCCCATAAGAAAACGTAGCCACATAATGATACAAATAGAGAAGTACGTGATTAATGTGGGAGTGATTATTACTGATAACGATTATCTTATTGGGTAATGAATTGGCTGCCCATGAGATAGCAATATATTTACCCTAATAGCTTAAGGCTTGAGCTAAATAATTTCATTAATCAATTAGCCTGGTTGATTTTCATTCGCTCTACTAAACGAAAGTAAATCTATTTACAAGGGGCTTTATTGCTATTCTTGATTAATTATGAGTAATTCGATTCAGCATTAAGTTTTAGATAGGTAAATATCAATAATTATTGAATTTTTGTATATTAATTGAGTTTTGGGAAATATTTTAATATTTAATCGCTTTAATCCGATGGAAGAATTAGTGACGTTTTTATACATAACTGTTACTCGTTTTTATTTTACAGCCACTTTTAACTCACTTTAAGGGAGTGTGACTGTTTGTGAATTTCAATTACATTTTGTTACATAATAGCTTGAAATTCATGTGAAACTCAGTAACCAAATGATAACGATCAATATTTTCAGGTGATTATTTGCTAACATCGACTGAGAATAAAAAAATATATATTGCACTTTCTCTGTCATTCCATCTCAAAAACTGTATGGATACCCTTATGAATAAACTGACTCCGTTAAAACCGATACCTACCTTAATCGCCGTCGCGATTACGTTAATTATTTGGTTTGCTATTCCTGTTCCTGAAGGCGTTAATCCGAATGCATGGCATTTATTAGCCCTGTTTGTCGGAACTATCGCTGCGATTATCGGTAAAGCGTTACCGATTGGTGGTGTTTCTATCGTTGCGATTTCCTTGGTGGCCGCGACTGGTGTTACCAATCCTGAATCCACGAAAGGCGCGATTGCAGATGCATTAAGTGGTTTTTCTAATGACCTAATTTGGCTGATTGGTATTTCCATCATGGTCTCCATGAGCTTGAATAAAACGGGGCTGGGAGCGCGTATTGGCTATTACGTTATTTCCCTATTTGGTAAAAAAACCATTGGGATTGCTTATTCACTGGCTATTGCAGAAACCATTCTTGCGCCTGTGACGCCGAGTAACACCGCGCGAGGCGGGGGAATTATTCACCCGATTATGCGTTCGATTTCAGACAGTTTTGGTTCTAAGGCAGAAGACGGTACTTCAGGGAAAATAGGGCGCTACCTCTCTTTAGTGAACTACAATATCAACCCAATAACCTCCGCGATGTTTATTACGGCAACGGCACCGAACCCGCTGATTGTCAGCTTAATTGTCAGCGAGGCGGGTAAAGGTAATGAGCTAACTTGGGGAATGTGGGCGATTGCGGCATTTGTACCTGCGATTGTTTCTCTGATTTTAATGCCGCTGGTTATCTACTTTATGTATAAGCCAGAAATTACCTCTACACCGGATGCGCCTAATTTTGCCAAAGAGCGTTTACAACAATTAGGACCAATTTCATTGCCTGAAATAATCACATTAGGGGTTTTCATCCTGTTATTAATGATGTGGGCAGGGGTTCCTGAAATGCTGTTTGGTCCATCATTCAGCGTGAATGCAACCACGGCTGCCTTTATTGGTCTGAGCGTATTACTGGGAACTGGGGTTATCAACTGGGATGATGTCCTGAAAAATAAAGGGGCATGGGATACCGTTGTTTGGTTCGCCGCACTGGTGATGATGGCAAGCTTCTTAGGTAAATTGGGTCTTATTAAGTGGATGTCTGTCACGGTAGGAAGCTCCATCGATAGTATGGGAATTAGTTGGGTTTGGGGTACCTTAATTTTGGTACTTATTTATGTTTACTCCCACTATTTCTTCGCCAGTACAACTGCGCACATTACCGCAATGTTCGGGGCTTTCTTTGCGGCGGGTCTCGCATTAGGTGCACCGCCAATGCTGTTAGGTTTAACCTTAGCATTCTCCTCATCCTTAATGATGTCATTAACTCACTACGGTACGGGTACCGCACCGATTATCTTCGGTTCGGGCTATGCCACACTGGGCGAATGGTGGAAAGCAGGCTTTGTGATGAGTGTGGTTAACTTAATTATTTGGATCAGTTTAGGGAGTATTTGGTGGAAATTCCTGGGTTACTGGTAATTCCATTGAAGATTAACTAAAAATACTTATTCATCAAAAGCCGGAATTATCTTCCGGCTTTTTTATCCTCTATAGACTGTGAGTGAAATTATATTTTACTGGGCGAGAAATCATAAAATTTAAACCTTAAATTAGTGAATTCATTGAAATAAATAGGGCAATTAAATATTCAATGGAAACAAGCTTTTTTAATTTAAAGCAGCTATGATTAATACTAAGGCATGTTGTAGGGTTTTAATGTTAACTCGATATAAACGAAGATAAACAAAGATAAATAGGTTAAAAATGAAAAAGACAGCATTAGTATTGGGTATGGCGGGTATGATGGCATTGTTGTCAGCGTGTTCAGACGAGAAAAAAGAGATTGCAGAGTATCGTTCTGAGTTCGTAAACAACTGTGTAAAAGCAGCGGGCGAATCTGATACAGAAACAGCACAAGCTATTAGCGCTATCTGTGGCTGTGCTTATGATAAAACTGTTGAAAAATATGGTTTAAAAGAATTTAAACGTTTAGACAGCGAACTGCAAAAATCACCTGCTGCTGCGCCTGAATTCCAACAAACTATGATTTCATTTGTTCAAGAGTGTGCAACTAACGCGCGTTAATTGAATAGCTTTATTCATTGTTAAATAAAGCCACGGTGATGAAAAATCCCGTGGCTTTACTATTTTTAGGACTGGATTTTAACTCAATGCTTATTTAAATAGCTGCTTAAATTGGTGCGGAGCACAGCGTAAATATTGTGGTGCCACATTAATTTGTTCATTGAGTACACTGGCGGCACGCCATGGCCAGCGCGGTTCATATAAAATGCCGCGACCAATCGCAATAAAGTCAGCTTGCCCAGTCGCAATAATCGCTTCTGCTTGGTGAGGTTCGGTGATCAGCCCCACAGCAATCACTGGCATATCAGTATGTTCGTGAATCGCTTGTGCCAGTGGCACTTGGTAATTTGGACTGACGGGGATCTGCTGCTTGTCTGACAATCCACCGGAAGAAACGTGGATATAATCGCACCCTAATTCTTCTAGCATCTCAGTGAGTTCAATAGATTGTGCCAAATCCCAGCCCCCTGCGACCCAATCTGTCGCTGAAATACGGATACCGACAGCAATATTTGGACTGACTGCTGCACGCACTTCACGAAATACATCCACTAAAAATCGAGTACGGTTAGCAAAACTGCCGCCATATTCATCTTGTCGCTGATTGGCGATAGGAGATAGAAATTCATGCAGTAAATAGCCATGAGCTGCATGAATTTCAATTAAATCAAAACCCGCTTGTTCAGCGCGTTTTGCGGAATCTACAAACTGTTGGGTGATTTCGTGGATCTCATTCACAGTGAGAGCCTTTGGTGGATAGCTGTCACCAAAAGGTAGGGCGGATGGCGCGATCGTTTGCCAACCATGCTGATCTTCTGGTGCTAAGTTTTGCCCACCTTCCCACGGTAATGCGCAGGATGCTTTTCTGCCTGCATGGGCAATTTGAATCCCTAATTTTGCATTGGCAAAACTTTTGATGTTCGTTAACAGGGTGTTAAACGCCTGCATTTGAGCGTCATTCCATAAACCTAAATCTTGGTAAGTAATTCGCCCATCGGGGTTTACAGCACTGGCTTCGACAATCACAAGGGAAGCGCCGGATAAGGCAAGGTTCATATAATGAGCCTGATGCCAAGGACTGATGAGACCTTCATGTGCGGAGTATTGGCACATAGGCGGCACAATAATACGGTTAGTTAGCTGAACTTGACCTAAGTTAGCAGGTGAAAATAGGTAACTCATTCCTTTTTCCTTATAACGAAACTTAAGATAATTCTGACAGTATACAAAAAAAGTAAGAGCATTCTTGTGATAAAACGGCAAATTTAGGGATTCAAAAAAATTTTTCGTTATAAACAAGCTGAAAAAGCAATAACGCGAAGATAATTTTGAGGAAAAGAATAAAAAGTATAAATCTCTGCTTGCTATTTTTTATTATAAATAAAAGAACCAGAGACAGAGTGTAGATATATTG
>NZ_JAERJY010000019.1:0-33405 GCF_018257375.1 Providencia sp. JGM181
ATACCGATCCTATATCAATCTTTATCCATCTCGCCAATATTTATTTCCAATAATCTCTACACTTTTATAATAGTCACGAAATAACTATCTCGCCTGCAACATTCCAAGCTTCTCTGCGCTAAATCAAAACCTCTACCAGACCCCTTGTCTAGAATGACCAATTGCTAAATTTTTATACAGAGAAAAAAGCCAATGGAATTACTCTGCCCTGCGGGGAATTTACCTGCCTTAAAAGCTGCTGTTGATAATGGTGCCGATGCGGTGTACATCGGACTCAAAAATGATACTAACGCGCGCCATTTTGCAGGTTTGAATTTTACGGAAAAAAATCTGCATGAAGCAGAGCGTTATATCCACCAGCGTAAACGTAAATTGCATATTGCGATAAACACCTTCGCTCATCCTGATGGTTATCAACGCTGGCAAAACTCTGTTGATTTAGCGGCTGACTTAGGAGCCGATGCTCTGATCCTCGCCGATATCGCGATGTTAGAGTACGCGGCCAATAAATACCCGCATATTGAGCGCCATGTTTCTGTGCAAGCTTCCGCGACCAACACAGAAGCCATTCGTTTCTATGAGCGTAACTTTCAAGTGCATCGCGTGGTGCTCCCTCGCGTGTTATCGATTCACCAAGTGAAACAGCTCGCCAAAACCAGTCCTGTCCCGCTGGAGGTTTTTGCTTTTGGTAGCCTGTGCATTATGGCTGAAGGTCGCTGTTATCTTTCTTCCTACTTAACGGGAGAATCTCCGAATACGGTCGGTGCTTGCTCTCCTGCACGTTTTGTTCGCTGGCAACAGACTGAAAATGGCATGGAGTCACGACTGAATGATGTGCTGATCGACAGCTACCAAAAAAATGAAAATGCGGGTTATCCAACCCTGTGTAAAGGGCGCTATGTGGTGGATGAGCAGAAATACCATGTTCTTGAAGAGCCCACCAGCCTCAATACCATTGAGTTACTCCCAGAGCTTATGAGCGCCAATATCGCCTCGGTAAAAATTGAAGGTCGTCAGCGCAGCCCTGCCTATGTCACCCAAGTGACCAAGATTTGGCGTCAGGCAATCAATCGCTATAAATCCAATCCAGATGGTTTCGTGACGGATCCTAGATGGCTCAAAGCCCTTGGCGACCTTTCTGAAGGTAGCCAAACCACCCTTGGAGCGTATCACCGTAAATGGCAATAACTGGCGCACATCATTCATCAGCATGGATTAATGGGTAACATAATGAAATATGCATTAGGCTCAGTACTGTACTACTGGCCAACATCAACCTTACAGGATTTTTATCAGCAGGCAGCAGACAGCGACGCGGATATTATTTATCTCGGGGAAACGGTATGTAGCAAGCGCCGTGATATGAAACCCAACGACTGGATTGACCTTGCGAAACAGCTAGCAGGAAGCGGTAAACAGATTATTATCAGCACCCTTGCGCTGTTACAAGCGCCCTCCGAGCTGAAAGAAATCAGTAAGTTAGTCGATAATGGCGAGTTTTTGATTGAAGCGCACGATTTCGGTGTCGTCAACATGCTGGCAGAGCGAAAATTACCTTTTGTGGCGGGTCACGGGCTTAACTGCTACAACGCTCCATCACTGAATATTTTGCTACGCCAAGGCATGATGCGCTGGTGTATGCCCGTTGAACTTTCCCGTGACTGGCTGGTGAATTTGCTCAATCAATGTGAAGAGCTAGGTATTCGCGATAAATTTGAAGTGGAGGTTTTCAGCTACGGTCACTTACCACTGGCTTATTCTGCCCGCTGTTTTACCGCTCGTTCGGAAAACCGCCAAAAAGATGAGTGCGAAACCTGCTGCATTAATTACCCGCAAGGGCGCAAAGTGATGTCACAGGAGCAGCAACAAGTGTTCACGCTTAATGGCATCCAAACCCTGAGCGGCTACTGCTATAACTTAGGCAACGATATTTCGTCTATGCAGGATTTGGTGGATATTGTGCGGGTTTCCCCTGAAAGCCTTGAGTCCCTCGATGTGATTAGGCAATTTAAAGCCAACCAATACGGGCAGTCCCCACTGAGCATTCCCGACCAAAGCTGTAATGGCTATTGGCGCAATATTGCCGGATTGACTCTAGAAGCGTGATGGGCTTTTGTCTATTTATAAGAGGCTCTTTATAGAGCCTTTTTTATTCAATTAGCCAAATAGTTCACTGTGTGAACCTATATCAATGAAAGTCACTAAGCGCCCATCATCCGAAAGTTGATATACGAGCAGGAAATCACCTCCAATATGTAATTCCCTTGCACCACCCCACTCATTTCCTTCTAACTCATGATCAAGATACTGTGGAGGAATATTTTTCTGTGAAAAAAGTATTTCCATAATGGCAATCGCTTCATTCATATTCCTTCTACCAGCCCGATTATAACGTTCCCATGATTTTTTAAAGGTTGATGTATAAGCTACCTGCCTTGGGCATTGGGCGCGTTTATGGCTTGTTTTTTGACTCACTCTTCGTTAGCTCCAACATCATCTCATCCAATGAAGAATACTGTTGCTCAATGAGCGCGGCTTCTTTTAAAGCCTGAGCAGTTTTCGCAGAAGGCTGTTTGCGTTTAATTTCAAAAGGAACCCCCTGCTCCTGAACAACCTGCTCAAGAAACAAACGGATCGCGGCACTAATGGTCAGCCCACAATCTTGCAATACACTGGTTGCCTCAGCTTTTAGTTGCTCATCAATGCGACTACGAACATCCGTCGTTTTTAATAAAGCAGTCATAAAATACCTCACTGTCATAATGTAGCTACATTGTAGCCACCTTTATGTTTAAATATACCATTGCGTGACAACCTGCGCAATTCTTCATCAAGAACCTGTCTATACCCAGAATATCCCCCAAACAGATACGGAGTTATCTCCTTTGAATTCAGTTGACGTACGGTAGATTAGATAAGCAACCAAACTCACAGACTAATAAGGAAATACCCGTGATAAAACGTACCCTGCTCGTCATGACACTTTTTTTAGCGGGATGCTCAACATCCCTTGAGTACACCAAAGCTGATCTCGAAAAAAACCAAGAAGTGGGTTACTCCGATTCTGGGTACTACCGCGTGGTATTTAAAGGGAAAAAAATTCTTTCAGTACCTGAAAATGCCCATATTGTGGCAGGAACTGAAGATAATGTGGTTGGAAAACTTAACCAAGAAGGTAAAACAGGTGAGTTTGTGATCGCGGGTCTTGCCGCCAAAAGCAATGGCAACATTAGTTCCCAAGTGGGTGGCCACGATTATAATTTGAGTTTCCTATTAACCGATGAAAATGATTTACCACTTTCATCAGTCAATTACATCATTATCAATGACTGTAATGGGGAAGCCTATTCGGGCAAAACCAATGCTAACGGACGCACATTTTCGGTTTCAACGCCCAAAGAGTGCAACTTAAGTCTCAGTGTCGTGGAATAAAAGATTGTGCCATAACGTATTGAGAGCCATTTTTCAAAATAAGAGGTTGGAAACCAACCTCTCTGACGATTATTTATGGCTATTTATGAAAATGCTTGCGCCAGCGGTGCACCGCATGACTAATCTGGCGTAACTCACCATCTCGCAACATGCCAATAAACACACCGATAAACGAGTAAATCACCCCAAGCACCAGCATCATCACAATATCCATCAAGATATCTCTAAATGGCAGCCCCATTTGGTTGATCCCCGCCATCGCGTTAGTCGCCCACGTGGATGGCAACGCAGAGGCTATCATTCGTACCCAATCCGGCATGGCTTGTAATGGCCAAATAGTCCCAGACATATAGAATACCGGCGTGGTGATAAACGCCAATGTCAGGTAGATCATTTCCACACTACGCAAGCATTCGGTGACCAACTTCCCTAACCCAATAACGGCGAGTAAGAATGGGAAGGTCAGCATCCAAATCTGGTACAACGGCGCTTCTTGCCGATAACCCAAAATCCATGGCCATAAGGCAAAAAACACGGTCGAAAGAAATAACCAGATAGGTACCAGCGCCGACAACGCCCCCAGATAAACCGCTAATGGAGGTTTACCTTTTGGTGTAGAGCGAATGGCAATACTGACCCGCACACACGCAATTAATAAGGAGTGCTGTAATAACATCACCAGCAAGCCAGGGAAGATAATCGCCGCAAAGCTAATGCCGGGGTTATACAGCGGCTCGGTTTCACTGCGAACAGGGGCAATAATCACTTTTGCTTGTTCAAGACTGAAACCCGCTTTTTCCAGTAACTGGGTGTTATAGGCGCTCAATAACGTTTGATACGCTTTCGATAGCTCTTGCTGGATTTGCCCGCTGGCTAAGCGGTTTGTGGCATCCCCATAAACCGGTACCGTGATATTTTTGCCACTAAGCAAATGCTTTTCAAAATCCGTTGGGATGATTACGATGGCAAACAGCTGCCTCGCAATCATATCCTGTCGCGCTTGAGCTAAATTATCGTAACTGTGTAGCTGGACTTTGGGCGTGGCGTCTAAATCGCGGATCAGCTCACGACTTGCGCCTGAGTGATCCATATCGATAACCGCCACTGGCAGATCCCACAATACGGGACGCGCGTACACCAAACTCATAATACAGAGAGAAACGAGCAGCAGAAGCCACATCGGTTTCTCCAGCATGCCCAGCAGTACCTTTTTAAACGTCGCAAAATAGACCGTCATCATACGATACTTCCTTGGGTTTCAAGCCGTTTCACTAAGCGTTTACGGATCAAAAATGCCGTCAATAACGGGTAAATCAGCAAAAATAGACACACTTGCACAATGCGCTCAAACGAAATTTCCCGTAAGAAAATATCAAACATGGCGTTTAAGGTGTGAGTGAGCGGCTCCGCGTTCGAAATAATTCGTGCGGGCAGAATCATCGAGAGTTCCGGCACTGCCATGCCAGAAAACGCCAAGGCAATACTCACCAGCATCCCGATTAAGCTGTAAGCCATTATCGCGCTGGACGTAAAGCTAAACAACAGTAACCCAATACTTTGCGCCGCTATCACATAGAAGAAGCCCACCAGCATCATATACAGAGGGTTCCCCACCACTTTTGCGTCAAAGATAGTGACCAGCGCCGCCAGCTCCACTATAAGTAACGTGGTGAAAAATAATGTATAAGGTGCCATCTTGCCTAGCAGTGCCATTGAAAATGGCTTCACGCTTTGGAGAATGGTGCCGCGAGACATGGTGTAAATAGTGGCAGTGACCACAAACAGTTGCAGCATGTGGATGGTCGCCGCAAATTGTTGGTAATAAATATAGCTGCCACTGGGGTTAAAGAGGCTATCGTAAGAGAGCGTGACTTGCGCCAATGCCGGTAGCGATTGCCCCATCGATTTTGCCATTTCTTGGCGGTATTTGGCGTTAAGTTCCGCAACTAAGCCGCTAAAATCTTGAATAGCATAACTGCCAGATGCGTAAAACAGCGCATTGTAGTACATGCGTAATTCAGGTTGGCGTCCTCGCAATATATCCTCTTCAAAATTTTGGGGAATATAGAGCAAGGCATAATCTTTGGCACTACCCAGCTGCTTGATGGATGTCACTAAGTTGCCATCAATCGCTTTCACTTCCGCATGAGGACCCGCATCAAGATCGCGGATAATTTGCCTTGAAACTGGGCTGTTGTTGTTATCGACCACCGAAACTGGCACATCCATCAGCGTTCCCTCTGAGAAGTTAGCGCTGATTAACGTAAACAGCATCAAAGGGAATAGCCAACTCAGCCAGTGAAAGACTGGGCTGCGGATCGCCATTTGGGTTTCGCGGCTAAAGGCATGTTCAAAACCATGCCAAGCGAATTTGAGTTTCATGGCGTCACCTGTTATTTATCCCAGTGCCACAAGACGCTCATCCCCGGTCGCAATCCTTCAATCGGTTGTTGTGGATACAAGCGAACTTCAAAGGTTTTCAGGTCGAAATCCCCTGTCGCACGGGTGGCTCGTTTAGTCGCGTAATCCCCTTTCGGTGCAATATAGCGAACTTCGGCTTCCACGGTTTTATCCCCTAAGGCAGGAACCGTCAGCTCAATTTTGTCCCCTTTTTTCACACCCACTAAAATGTCTTCACGTAGGTTATAAACAAAATAGGCTTGAGGGAGGCTGATCAATGAGATTAATGGGCTACCAGCATTGAACAGTTCACCAATTTCCGCAGGGATTGGACCGACTTCACCATCCACAGGGGCTTTCACTTGCAAGTCATCCAGTTGAACTTGGAGTTCAGCCAGTTTTTGCTCTGCTTGGTCTACTGCCGCTTTATATTGTTGACGCTGCTCGATACGATCGCCGTTTTTCCCTTCTTCCAAACGCGCCTTAGCACTTTGGACTTGTTGGAACGCAACATCTTTCGCTTTACGGGCGGTATCTAGCTCATTTGCTGAGACATACCCTTTACCTGAAAGATTATTTAAACGGGTAAATTCACGAGAGGCATTTTGGTATTGCGAATTTGCTTGAGCAACCGCAGCTTGTAGGTCACGCAGCGTTTCTTCACGAGTTCCATTTAAGGATTGGTCGAGTTGAGCTTGAGCTTGGTCCTTAGCCGCTTTTAATGCCGCGTATTGGGCTTGTAACTCAGGGCTTTCTAAGGTGAGCAGTAACTGCCCTTTCTTCACATCATCCCCGCGTTCTACATGGCGTTCAATGACTCTGCCTTTGGCTTTTGAAGTCACGATGACCTCCGGTGCGTCCACTTCCCCTTGCAATAATAAAAATTGATTATGGGAATGAAAAAGCGCCGCAGCAGCAATTAAGATCAGCATAAGCAAGATCAGTATGATGGTTCTTTTTTTCATTATGTATGTGGGCCTTGAATAATAACGGAGGAAACTACTTTTTCATTATGACAATAAATTAACACTAACGTTAAGAAATTTGTGCGCAAAATCACGCTTTAGCGGTCTTTTTTAGTCTGAGGGGCTTTGGCGCTTATGTCAAATAATGATGTTTTACTAATTATTAAATGACGATTACTTAACCAGCCCAATAAGATACAATACCCCCAAAAATATATGGCTAAGCCCACTGAGCGCAGTCAACACCCCCATAATGTAAAATATAGAATGTGAAATATAATGAGCCATGCTCTATATAGTAAGCCATGCTCTAAATAGTTCGCATTATGGGTAGGCGGCAAGAGAAGATATCTCTAGGAGCATACAAAAGTATGTGACTAGAGGAGCTGAACGTAGCCAACACCCCCATAATGTGAAATATGACGAGCATGTACAAAAGTATGTGACTTAAGTAGCTGAGCGCAGCCAACACCCCCATAATGTGAAATATGACGAGCATGTACGAATTCGACTTGATTTTATTACTACTACAACAAATGTGCGTCTACCTCGTTATCGCTTGGGCACTCAGCCGCACTCCTCTGGTTACCCCTCTTCTTAAGGTGACCATTCGCTTACCTCATAAAGTGATGTGCTACCTTATTTTCTCAGTATTTTGCATCATCGGTACTTATTTTGGTTTACATATCAATGATTCCATAGCGAACACTCGTGCTATTGGCGCTGTACTTGGCGGATTGTTAGGCGGCCCTGCGGTGGGCTTTGCTGTTGGGTTTACTGGTGGGGTTCACCGGTACTCTTTGGGTGGAATGAGCGCTTTCGCTTGTATGATCTCGACCATTGTCGAAGGCTTAATTGGCGGTCTGGTACATCGTTACTATATGAAGCGAGGGGAAATTAATAAAATTTTTAACCCTGTTACCGCCAGCTGCGTTACCTTTTTCGCTGAAATCATCCAGATGCTGATTATTTTACTCATCGCCCGTCCATTCGATGAAGCTTATGAATTAGTGAAAAATATTGCCGCGCCGATGATCATTGCCAATACCATCGGGGCAGCCATGTTTATCCGCATTTTGCTGGATAGGCGTGCCATCGTCGAGAAATACACCACGGCATTCTCCGCGCAAGCCTTGAAAATCGCCCTATGTACTGAAGGTATTTTGCGTAAAGGTTTCAATGCGGATAACAGCATGAAAGTGGCAAAAATTATTTACCAAGAGTTAGATATTGGTGCCGTCGCCATTACGGATAGAGAAAAAATTCTCGCCTTTATCGGTCTAGGTTCCGATCACCATATTCCTGGGACACCTATCTCATCGATTCAATCTAGGCAGGCCATTGATAATAATGAGGTGGTTTATGCCGATGGTAACGAAACGCCGTATAAATGCTCACTAAGTCCCTCGTGCAAGCTTGGCTCCACCCTCGTCATCCCACTTAGAGGGGAAAACCAACGAGTTATTGGAACCATCAAATTATACCAAGCCAAAAATAGCCTCTTTAGCTCCATTAACCGTACGCTAGGGGAAGGAATTGCCAGCCTGTTCTCAGCACAAATTTTGGCGGGGCAATATGAGCGCAATAAACAATCTTTACTGCAATCGGAAGTCAAACTACTTCACGCACAAGTGAATCCCCATTTTCTCTTTAATGTGCTTAACACATTACAGGCAGTGATCCGCAAAGATAGCCAGCAAGCGGGACAGCTCGTGCAGTATATCTCCACCTTCTTTCGCAATAACTTAAAACGTCCAGAACAGAATGCGACATTAGGGGAGGAAATCGAGCATATCAATTCATACCTGCAAATTGAAAAGGCGCGATTTCAAGAGAATTTGCAGATCCATTTAGATATCCCCGATGAAGTTAAACAGGTGGAATTACCCGCGTTTACGCTGCAACCTATTGTCGAAAATGCAATAAAACATGGCACTTCACAGTTATTAAATACCGGATACATTACAATACGCAGCTATATTCGCTGTGAACATGTCTATATTGAAATCGAAGATAATGCCGGTTTATACCAGCCAAGTGGGCAATCTGACGGCTTAGGGATGGGCTTAGTCGATAAACGCTTGCGCCTGAAATACGGTGAAAAATATGGAATAGGCGTGGAGTATGAACCTGAAAAATTCACCCGCGTGAAAATCCGCTTGCCCTACATGTCCACTTAATCACATTGCACATAATAAATGATAATAACGCTATGAATGTACTGATCGTTGATGACGAACCCCTAGCCCGTGAAAACGTGCGCTGCTTACTTGAGGAACATGACGATATCGAGATTATTGGCGAGTGCGCCAATGCCATTGAAGCCATCGGTTTGATCCACAAAAAAAAGCCTGATGTGGTGTTTTTAGATATTCAAATGCCCCGGGTGACGGGATTAGAAATGGTGCGTATGCTCGATCCTGAAGAGCGCCCACACATTGTTTTTCTGACAGCATTTAATGAATTTGCGATCCAAGCTTTCGAAGAGCATGCTTTCGACTATCTACTTAAACCCCTTGAACCTGAAAGATTGGCAAAAACTTTAGCCCGTTTACGCCAAAATAAACAGAAACAGAATCTCGAGCTTCTCGATAACAATGAACCGCTCAAGTTTATTCCTTGTACCGGACACAGCCGCATTTATCTAATGAAATTAGATGATGTGCAATATGTTACTTCTCGCATGAGTGGCGTATATGTAATGAGCACCCAAGGACAAGAAGGCTTTACCGAATTAACCTTGCGCACATTAGAAATGCGTACGTCGTTAGTGCGTTGCCATCGTCAATATTTAGTAAATATGACCCAGCTCAGCGAGATTCTATTTGGGGATAATGGACAAGCCGAATTGGTGCTATGCTCAGGTGAGCATATTCCCGTTAGCCGCCGCTATTTAAAACCCTTAAAAGAGGCGCTTGGGCTAATTTAACGAGTGACTCAGGAGAAAAGGTTATGGCTGATTTTTACCTGCAAATTCGCACCAATTCGATGACATTAAAAAATCTCGATACCCATGAAGAACACAGTGCAACGGGTGAGTTTTCAGCCCAAAGAATGGTTATCGGGGATTTTTTTAAAGCCGAGTTTGTACTGTATCAGTTGGTCTGCGATATGGGGCTGAAAGTCCGTCGCCCTTTTGCGTCGAAACATCGTGTTTTGGTTCAAGCCCTCGAAATTATTGAAGGGGGTGTGAATATGGTGGAAGAGCGCCTATTTACCGAAATTGTTTACGGGGCATTTAATCAGCGTGTGAAAAAAGTGGTAGTAAGCCGAGCACCGCTGCCTATGCCTCAGCGAGAAGCGAAAGCCTTATTAACTGCATAAAAAAACCCGCATTTTAAAATGCGGGTTTTTTGTATTTATCTCAGCCACATTAACGTGGCTGGATAGCGCTATTATGCGTTGTGGCTGCTGCTACGACGACGTGGCGCTGCATTAGTGCCATCTTGGCGCGGTGCAGAGTTACCACGGTCACGGTTGCCACCACGGCGGTTGCCGCTGAAGCCTTCGCGATCACCACCGCTACGACGACCATCACGATCGCCACCACGGTCATTACGACGACCTGCACCGAAACCACCTTCGCTGCCGCCTTCACGACGTGGACCACCACGACGTTCGCCACCGCCACGACGCTCAAATGGTTGAGCATCACCGATCAGTTGCATTTGCATTGGCTTGTTCAGTACACGCGCACGGCTTAAGTGAGTTAACACTTCGCTTGGCATACCTTTTGGCAACTCGATAGTTGAGTGAGTACCAAACAGTTTGATGTTACCAATGTAGCGGCTGCTGATGTCTGCTTCGTTCGCAATCGCACCAACGATATGACGAACTTCAACACCATCATCACGACCCACTTCGATACGGTACATTTCCATATCGCCAACATCACGACGCTCACGACGAGCACTACGATCGCCGCGCTCTGCACGGTCAAAACCGTTGCCGTTACTGTTGCGGTCGTTACGGTCACGACGGTCGCCACGACGATCATCACGGTCGTTGAATTCACGACGCGGACGACGCGGTGCATCTGGTGGCAGGATCAGAGCACGTTCGCCTTGAGCCATTTTCAGTAATGCCGCTGCTAAGGTTTCCATATCTACATCTTCAGATGGAGACATTTTCGCTAACAGTGAACGATACTGATCTAAGTCGCTGCTTTCTAATTGCTGTTGGATTTGTTCAGCAAATTTCGCCTGACGACGTTGGCTTAATACGTCAGCATCTGGCAATTCCACTTCAGGAATAGTCAGTTTCATTGTACGTTCAACGTTACGCAGTAAACGGCGCTCACGGTTCTCAACAAACAGTAATGCGCGACCCGCACGACCCGCACGACCGGTACGACCGATACGGTGAACGTAAGATTCTGCATCCATTGGGATGTCGTAGTTAACAACTAAGCTGATACGCTCAACATCCAGACCACGTGCTGCAACGTCAGTTGCGATCAGGATATCTAAACGACCATCTTTTAAGCGCTCTAATGTTTGCTCACGCAGTGCTTGGTTCATGTCACCATTCAGTGCCGCACTGTTATAGCCATTACGCTCAAGCGCTTCTGCAACTTCTAAGGTTGCGTTTTTGGTACGAACGAAAATAATCGCCGCATCGAAATCTTCAGCTTCTAAGAAACGCACCAGCGCTTCATTTTTACGCATACCGTAAACAGTCCAGTAGCTTTGAGCGATATCTGGGCGTGTAGTAATGCTCGACTGAATGCGGATCTCTTTAGGATCTTTCATAAAGCGACGAGTAATACGACGGATTGGTTCTGGCATTGTTGCCGAGAACAGCGCAGTTTGGTGTTCTGCTGGAATCTGGCTCATGATGTTTTCAACATCATCGATGAAGCCCATACGCAGCATTTCATCAGCTTCGTCTAATACTAAGCCTTTCAGTTTAGAAAGATCTAAAGTACCGCGCTTCAGGTGGTCTAACAGACGACCTGGAGTACCAACAACCACTTGTGGTCCTTGGCGTAATGCACGAAGTTGAACGTCATAACGTTGACCGCCATATAAGGCAACCACGTTGACACGGTTCATGTGTTTAGAGAAATCGCTCAGTGCTTCAGCAACTTGCACCGCTAACTCACGTGTCGGTGCCAGTACTAAAATTTGTGGAGCTTTTAAATCTGGATCGATGTTATGCAGTAATGGCAAACCAAATGCAGCGGTTTTACCACTACCGGTTTGTGCCATACCTAATACATCATTACCATCCAATAACAATGGAATACATTGTTGCTGGATTGGAGATGGTTTTTCGTATCCCAGGTCGCTTAGTGCGTTCAAAATAGATGCTGATAAACCTAGATCAGCAAAAGACATATCGGTCTCAGTCGTCATGTAAAGGTGCCTCATACTTAGTGGCGGCCAGTTTACATAACGGAGCGAAAATCATTTCGGTCATTATCATTTAAAATGTGAACTGGCTCAAATTGTGTTATTAAACGAACAAATAAACCCTCACCCGGGTGGATGATGGCTTAAAAATGAATAGAGAAATGTTCGTCAGCTATTGCTGGCCCGATTCTAATAGGTCGTCTTGTTCTTGGCCTAACAGCGCCAATTCCAACAATGCGTAGCGGTGCTCAACAAAGCTGTGTGCGTTGTTAGCTACCGTCAGTTTGAATAACGCAGTTGCGCTATCCTTATCCCCCAGACTTAGGTAATGCTTACCTAAATAGAAGTTAGTTTCACTGAGATGCTCAGCGAGCGAAGTGTTATCCGTAGATGTCTCTTTCAAACGCTCCATCAATGTCGTTTCATTGATATTGCCAAGATAGAATTCTACGATATTCCAGCCCCATTGCCCTTTCTCCGCTTGGTTGTAGCGGGCAGCAAGATTGTCTTGTGCCATACGCGGGTCTATGTCTTTTTCTACGAGATAAAGCCACAGAGTACGAAAAGGATCATTTGGATCTATCTGATAATACGCCAGCAGATCATCCTGCGCTAATTTGTATCGTCCACCGTAATATAATGCGATGCCACGATTCATTCGCGCGAAATTGTAAGTTGGATCAAGCTCTAAAACAGAATCAAACGCTTCATAGGCGGCATCATAGTTGCCAGCCTGCGTAAAATATATTCCTAAAAAGTTAAAGATTTCAGGAATATCCGGACGGATTGACAACGCAGTTGAAAAATCATTACGTGCCAGCGCCCTTAAACCGAGACTATCATACAGTACTCCGCGCTCATATAAAAGCTGCGCGTACTCATCATCGGTTAAAGATCGGCTCGCAAGGATTTGTTCCATACGAGCCAAAATCACTTCTTGTTGTAATGAAGGCTGCAATGGAACTGCAAAAACCTCGTTTTTACGCCAATCTTTATTACTACATCCAATAATAATAAAAAAGATGAACGCGGATAGCACACGGACTAAGGTGCGGCTATCGATAAAACGAAAGTTAATACAGTTCTGCATACTACGCCCTTACATTACCACTAGTCAGCAAATTTAGGCTGATAGCGCCTAAGTTTATCAGGCGCTACACTTTCGGTCAGCTTATTCTGCTGATTCCTGCTGTGCTGGAGCTTCTTCGCCAGCAACAGCTTCTTTCATGCTCAGGCGAATACGGCCTTGACGGTCGATTTCTAACACCTTAACAGGAACTTCTTGACCCATTTGCAGGTAGTCAGTCACTTTCTCTACACGCTTGTCAGCGATTTGAGAAATGTGAACCAGACCTTCTTTACCGCCACCGATAGCAACAAATGCACCGAAGTCAACGATACGAGTCACTTTACCTTGGTAAATACGACCCACTTCAACTTCTGCAGTGATGTCTTCGATGCGACGAATTGCTTCTTTCGCTTTCAGACCATCAGTTGCTGCGATCTTCACAGTACCGTCATCTTCGATTTCGATAGTTGTGCCTGTTTCTTCCGTTAATGCACGGATAACAGAACCACCTTTACCGATGACATCTTTGATCTTGTCTGGGTTGATACGGATGGTGTAAATGCGTGGAGCGAACTCAGAGATCTCTTCACGTGGGCCATTGATAGCTTGTTCCATTGTGCCAAGGATATGCAGACGCGCACCTTTAGCTTGGTTCAGAGCCACTTGCATGATTTCGCGAGTGATACCTTCGATTTTGATATCCATTTGCAGTGCGCTGATACCGTCACGGCTACCCGCTACTTTAAAGTCCATATCACCTAAGTGGTCTTCATCACCTAAGATGTCAGACAGAACAACGAAATCGTCACCTTCTTTTACCAGGCCCATCGCGATACCCGCAACAGCAGCTTTAATTGGCACACCAGCATCCATCAGAGCCAGAGACGCACCACATACAGATGCCATTGAAGAAGAACCGTTAGATTCCGTGATTTCAGAAACAACACGTACTGTGTACGGGAATTCTGCTTGTGAAGGCATAACTGCCAGCACACCACGTTTCGCTAAGCGACCGTGACCAATTTCACGACGTTTAGGTGAACCAACCATACCAGTCTCACCAACAGAGTATGGAGGGAAGTTATAGTGGAATAAGAAGCGGTCAGTGTATTCGCCCATTAATTGGTCGATAACCTGTGCATCACGCTCAGTACCTAATGTTGCAGTAACCAGCGCCTGAGTTTCACCACGGGTGAACAGTGCAGAACCATGCGTACGTGGCAGAACACCAGTACGAACGTCCAGCGCACGAACCATGTCTTTCTCACGACCATCGATACGTGGCTCACCACGGATAACGCGGCTACGAACAACTTGTTTTTCTAAGTGAGCAAGAATGTCTGACACTTCAGAAACATCGACGTTTTCATCTTCAGCAACCAGAGTTGCAATCACTTCGTCTTTGATCAGGTCAACTTGAGCATAACGCTCTTGTTTCTCCGTGATACGGTAAGCATCGCCCATACGGCTTTCAGCCAGTGCAGCAACGCGATCGTTCAGAGCTTGGTTAACTGGCTCTGGCTGCCAATCCCATTTCTCTTTGCCCGCTTCTTTGACTAATTCATTGATGTTCTGGATAACAACTTGTTGTTGATCGTGACCGAACACAACTGCACCCAGCATTTGCTCTTCGCTTAACAGTTCAGCTTCTGACTCAACCATTAATACTGCGCTGTCAGTACCTGCAACCACTAAATCCAGACGGCTTGATTTTAATTCATCAGCAGTTGGGTTCAGAACATATTGGTCATTGATAAAACCAACACGTGCAGCACCGATAGGACCATTGAATGGAACACCAGACAGTGCCAGTGCAGCAGATGCACCGATCATCGCAACGATATCTGGGTTAACTTGTGGGTTAACAGAAACAACGGTAGCAATGATTTGGATTTCGTTCAGGAAGCCTTCTGGGAACAGAGGACGTAATGGACGGTCAATCAGACGTGCAACTAAGGTTTCGCCTTCACCAGGACGACCTTCACGACGGAAGAAGCTACCTGGGATACGACCCGCAGCGTAAGTACGCTCTTGGTAGTTAACTGTTAAAGGGAAGAAATCTTGCCCTTCTTTAACTTTTTTCTGAGCCACAGCAGTCACGAATACTGCGGTGTCATCCATGTTTACCATCACCGCAGCCGTTGCTTGGCGTGCGATCATGCCTGTTTCTAATGTTACGGTATGCTGGCCATACTGGAACTTACGAACAATAGGATTTAACAAAATATTACCCTTTTTGTAAGGCTACGAGAGATTCTCAGGTAGCATGGTTTATTTTCTGACTACAGCCTCGCGACTAATGAGAGGATTGATATTCCAATCATCAATTCTCTCATTAGCCGCGCGAATTCGGATGTAGTTTTAAGTGGTTTTAATTAAAACAGTCAATTATCGATAATAGCTTAACATTTTAGTTAAGTATAATTCGAGTATTACTTCAACTTTCAATTAACTTTTAGAAGAAAAGGGGCCATTTGGCCCCTTTCCTCTGAAACTGACAAGATTAACGACGCAGACCCAGACGCTCGATCAGCGCTGTGTAACGTGCGATATCTTTACCTTTCAGGTAAGCTTGTAAACGACGACGCTGAGCAACCATACGCAGCAGACCACGACGGCTGTGGTGATCTTTTTTGTGCTCAGAGAAGTGACCTTGCAGGTGATTGATTTGAGCTGTCAGCAGAGCGATTTGAACTTCGCTTGAACCCGTGTCATTTTCACCGCGGCCGAATTCAGCAACGATCTTCGCTTTCGCTTCAGTACTTAGAGACATAATAAACTCCAAAATAATATAAATTTAAGTGATGAGAGCCAATCTCTAATTTAGCATCTCAAGATTTAGCGCCGTCATTCTACGCTGCTTAGGGCAGCAAAGCAATAAGCGCCATTATGCGGACGGTTCATTTTCAACGACCAAACGCTTCGGTGCAATACGTCCATCTTCACTAATCAGAGCGATACCGATAAACCGCTGCTCTGAACCACAAGTGACACGGATCATGTCGCCTTCCACTAGGTCTTTTACATCACCGCGTACAGGTTGACCCTGTTTGAAATACGCGGCTGTTTCCTCAGTAATATTCACTGCAGGAAAATGAACCACTGCGGTATCCATTGGCAATAATAGAGAATCGAGCAAGGATTCAAATGAGCCTTCTCCCGCATCCACTTTTGCCCGTAAAGCAGCTAATTGTTCCAACGTGACCATACGATCGTAAGGATAATTTGCCACTTGCACACGACGCAGATAAGTCACATGCGCACCACACCCCAACATTTCACCTAAATCATCAATGATAGTTCGAATATAGGTGCCTTTAGAACAGTGAATTTCCAGTTCTAATTCATTGTTATCCCAACGAATAAACTGAAGTTCATACACTGTAATTTGGCGGGCTTCACGCTCTACCGTAATACCTTTACGTGCGTATTCATATAATGGGCGCCCTTGGTGTTTCAGCGCTGAATACATGGAAGGAACTTGCAGTGTATCTCCACGAAAATGTTCGAGGGCTTCTTCAAGTTGCTGTGCCGTAAAAGTGATATCGCGTTCACTGATGATTTCGCCGTGAGAATCAGAAGTATCTGTTCGTTGCCCAAGGCGTGCAATCACCCGATAGCGCTTATCTGAATCGAGTAAAAACTGTGAGAATTTCGTCGCTTCACCAAGGCAGACTGGCAACATGCCTGTCGCTAGTGGGTCAAGTGCCCCCGTGTGCCCGGCTTTATTTGCGTTGAAAAAGCGCCGCACTTTTTGCAGCGCATCGTTTGAGGAAATATCGGTGGGCTTATCTAACAGCACAACGCCGTCAATATTGCGCCCGCTACGACGACGCCCCATTATTTTTCCTCTTTACTATCTGTACCTGCACGACGCTCTTCGTCATTACGAATCACGTTCGATACTAAGTTAGACATACGCATACCATCAACTAATGAGTTGTCATATTCAAACGTTAATTCAGGAATAATACGTAAACGCATTGCTTTCCCCAGTAATGAACGAATGAAACCTGACGCTTCATTTAATGCTTTAATGCCGTCTGCAACCATCTCTTCTTCACTTTTTTCATTCGCAAAGTTGAAGAAAGTGACGAAGACTTTACCGTATGCCAGATCCCGTGACAGCTCTACGCCAGAAACGGTTGCCATGCCAATACGGGGATCTTTGATTTCGCGCTGCAAGATAATTGCAATTTCTTTTTGCATTTCTTGAGCTACGCGCTGAGAACGACTGAATTCTTTTGCCATCGTTAATCTCCTGACAATAAAGGGGGCAATAGCCCCCTCATTAATACTATTTTGTCACCACGATACTTCGTGGGTACTCACAAAATTAACCGTCGATTGAACGTTTAACTTCGATAACTTCAAAGACTTCGATCATATCGCCGACACGGACATCGTTGTAGTTCTTAACACCGATACCACATTCCATACCGTTACGAACTTCGCTAACGTCATCTTTAAAGCGACGCAGTGATTCCAGCTCACCTTCGTAGATAACCACGTTATCACGCAGAACGCGGATTGGGTTATTACGCTTGATGGTACCTTCAGTAACCATACAACCAGCAACTGCACCGAATTTCGGTGATTTAAACACATCACGGACTTCTGCAAGACCCATGATTTGCTGTTTGTATTCAGGTGCCAGCATACCGCTCATCGCTTGTTTGATTTCATCAATCAGGCTATAGATGACGGAGTAGTAACGTAAATCAACGCTTTCGCTTTCAACGACGCGACGAGCAGATGCATCGGCACGGACGTTAAAGCCAAGAATGATCGCATTAGAAGCTGCAGCCAGAGTTGCATCAGTTTCAGTGATACCACCCACGCCAGAACCGATGATTTTGATTTTAACTTCATCAGTTGACAGTTTCATCAGAGAGTCAGTGATAGCTTCACAGGTACCTTGAACGTCAGTTTTCAGTACGATATTCAGTTCAGAAACTTTACCTTCTTCCATGTTAGCAAACATGTTTTCCAGTTTAGATTTCTGCTGACGAGCTAATTTCACATCACGGAATTTACCTTGACGATACAGGGCAACTTCACGTGCTTTTTTCTCATCACGAACAACTGTCGCTTCATCACCCGCTGAAGGAACGCTGGACAGACCCAGGATCTCAACTGGCATTGAAGGGCCAGCAGACAGAACTTCTTTACCTAATTCGTTGCGCATTGCACGAATACGGCCATATTCAAATCCACACAGTACGATGTCGCCTTTGTTCAATGTACCTTCTTGAACTAAGATAGTTGCCACTGGGCCACGACCTTTGTCTAGGTAAGATTCAACAACCACACCGCTTGCCATACCTGCATATACCGCTTTCAGTTCTAAAACTTCAGCTTGCAGCAAGATAGCATCTAACAGTTCATCGATACCGGTACCTACTTTCGCAGACACACCGATAAACTGAGTGTCACCGCCCCACTCTTCAGAAATAACGCCGTACTGAGACAGCTCATTTCTGACGCGATCTGGGTCAGCTTCTGGTTTATCCATTTTGTTAACCGCAACAACGATTGGCACGCCCGCTGCTTTCGCATGCTGGATAGCTTCGATTGTTTGTGGCATAACACCATCATCCGCAGCAACAACCAGAACAACGATATCCGTCGCCTGAGCACCACGAGCACGCATTGATGTAAACGCGGCGTGACCTGGGGTGTCTAAGAAGGTGATCATACCTTTGTCAGTTTGAACGTGGTATGCACCGATGTGCTGAGTAATACCACCTGCTTCGCCAGATGCTACTTTCGTTGAACGAATGTAGTCCAGTAAAGAGGTTTTACCGTGGTCAACGTGACCCATGATGGTAACAACTGGCGCGCGAGCTTCTTTAACTGCTGAGCCAGTGTCACGGTCGTTCATTACCGATTCTTCTAACTCATTCTCACGACGCAGAATAACTTTGTGACCCATTTCTTCTGCAACTAATTGTGCAGTTTCTTGGTCAATCACTTGGTTGATGGTTGCCATTGCACCCATTTTCATCATCGTTTTGATGACTTGGGAGCCTTTAACTGCCATCTTGTTAGCTAATTCGCCAACAGTGATAGTTTCGCCGATAACAACGTCACGGTTTACCGCTGCAACTGGTTTGGTGAAGCTTTGTTGTAAAGAGCTGCCTTTACGTTGCTTACCTTTAGTGCGACCTGAGCGACCAGCAGCGCGTTCTTCTTCGCGATCCGCTTTTTCAGAAAGTTTGTTGCCTTTCTTTTGACGAGGTGCTTTAGCAGAACGGTTACGAGAACGACGACCTTCTTCTTTCTCATCACTTTCATCTTCCGCCGCACGTGCGTGGGTAGATGTTGTTGTGTGATAATCGCTGTCATCTTCAGATTTGCTATCTGAGTTCCAGTCTTCGCCTTTTTCTTCAGCCATTTTACGGGCTTCTTCAGCAACACGGCGCGCATCAGCTTCAACTTTACGTTGAGTTTCTTCTTCCGCTTTGCGTTTCAGTTCAGCAGCTTCGGCTTCAAGACGCTGTTTGTCAGCGTTACTTTCAGTTGCCGCTTTGCTTGGTTTTTGATTTTCGCTTTGTTTCACTTTTTCTCTTTCCGCTACTTCGCGCGTAGCTTTATCAGCTGCTTCACGTTTTGCTTTCTCTTCGGCTTCACGTTTTGCGTTAGCTTCCGCGTCACGTTTTGCAGCATCTTCTGCTGCACGTTTCGCTTCTGCTTCACGTTTTGCCAGTTCCTCAGCTTCGCGCTGTGCTTGCTCTTCCGCTTCACGCTGCGCCTGCTCTTCCGCTTGCGCTTCTTCAGCGTCGCGGTTCACATAAGTGCGTTTTTTGCGGACTTCAACATTTACCGATTTGCTTTTGCCACCGGTGACTGGAACACTCAGCGTACTACGAGTTTTACGCTGTAATGTTAACTTACTTGGCTGCCCCGCTGCTCCGCCTTGTTCACGGTTTAAGTGGTTCAGTAAAGTTTCTTTCTCAGTCTGGCTAACAGAGTCATTCGCACCTTTCGTGATCCCTGCTTCAGCAAATTGCTGTACCAGGCGCTCAACTGTGGTTTGAATTTCCGTTGCCAGTGATTTTACAGTTTCTGTCATGCCGTTCCTTCCTGCTACAGTGTTTACGCATCGTTTCCGAACCAGCAAATATTACGTGCTGCCATAATGAGTTCGCCTGCTTTCTCATTATTCAGACCTTCGATATCAATCAGGTCGTCGATGCCCTGCTCAGCAAGATCTTCCAGTGTACAGATACCGTGAGTAGCCAAATTATAGGCCAGAGTACGATCCATACCATCAAGATTCAACAAATCTTCTGCTGGCTGATTATCACCCAAGCTCTCTTTTTGAGCTAGTTCAATTGTGGTGAGGGCAGCTTTTGCTCTTTCACGTAGAACTTCAACGGTTTCTTCATCAAGACCGTCAATTTCCAGAAGTTCTTTAATAGGCACGTAAGCCAGTTCTTCTAATGTAGAGAAGCCTTCTTCAACAAGTGTTGTAGCAAACTCTTCATCAATATCTAGATGCTTAGTGAATGTTTCAATAGAAGCGTGTGCTTCTGCCTGATGTTTTGCATTCAGCTCTTCCGCAGTCATGACATTCAGTTCCCACTTGTCATCACCACGATGGATTTTCAGTAACTGAGCCGCTAAGCGAACGTTTTGTCCATTACGTCCAATAGCTTGCGCTAAGTTGCTGCTTTCAACGGCAACATCCATCGTACAGTTGTCTTCATCAACCACAATAGATGCCACATCAGCCGGAGCCATAGCATTAATAACGAATTGCGCTGGGTTATCATCCCATAACACAATGTCGATTCTCTCGCCGCCTAACTCACTAGAGACAGCTTGAACACGAGCACCGCGCATACCAACGCAAGCACCAACTGGGTCGATACGTTTGTCGTTAGTTTTTACTGCGATTTTTGCACGAGAACCTGGATCGCGAGCTGCTGCTTTGATCTCGATGATCTCTTCGCCAATTTCTGGTACTTCGATGCGGAATAATTCAACCAGCATCTCTGGACGAGAACGAGTCACAAAAAGCTGTGCGCCGCGCGCTTCAGGACGAACATCATACAGTACGCCGCGAATACGGTCACCTGGACGGAAGTTTTCGCGTGGTAGCATATCTTCGCGCAGGATCACAGCTTCTGCGTTATTACCTAAATCTAAGGTAATGTTTTCACGGTTAACTTTTTTAACCTGAGCAGTGATGATTTCACCTTGTTGCTCACGGAATTGGTCAACCACCATCGCACGCTCAGCTTCACGTACTTTTTGTACGATAACTTGCTTCGCGGTTTGCGTGGTAATACGGTCAAATACAACAGATTCGATTTGGTCTTCGACGTATTCGCCTAACTGCAATTCAGGATCTTCGAATTGTGCAGCTTCCAGTGTAATTTCACGGGTTGGCATTGTGACTTCTTCGACAATCACCCAACGACGGAAAGTATCAAAATCACCGGATTTACGGTCGATTTCTACGCGAACATCAATCTCTTGCTCATATTTCTTTTTAGTTGCTGTCGCCAGCGCAGTTTCCAGAGCCTCGAAGATTTTTTCACGAGGGAGGGATTTTTCGTTAGAAACCGCTTCAACAACAGCCAGAATTTCTTTGTTCATCCTAGTTGCCTCATTGAACTTAATTAAAAGTGTGGTACCAAGTTAGCTTTCTGGATGTTGCCGAGGGCGAACACCTCATCCTTACCATCTACAGTAACCGTAATCATTTCACCATCAACGGCTTTGATAATGCCTTGCCATCTACGACGGTTCTGCATCGCGATACGCAGTGACAGAGCCACTTCTTCACCCATGAAACGCTCATAATGAGCAATGGTGAACAGTGGACGTTCCATACCCGGTGACGATATTTCAAGGTTATAAATCACAGAAATTGGATCTTCGACATCCAATACTGCACTTACTTGATGGCTGACATCAGCACAGTCATCAACAGTGATGCCTTCTTCACTATCAATGAAAATACGCAGTGTCGACGTGCGCCCGCGAACAAATTCTAAGCCTACAAATTCAAAGCCTAGTGCTTCCACTGGTGCAGAAACCATCTCTGTTAATTTTTGCTCTAATGTGGACAAGCCCACCCCCAGACATAAAAAAAGGGCATAAAGCCCAGTTAATTCGATTGTCAAATAACAAAAAACCCCGAAATTCGGGGCTTTTGTAACTGGACCCATAGTACATGGGTTTACCGTGCTCTTAGTATACCTTGAAAATCTAGATAAATCGATGAGAAATTACGATAACGATATCTGATATTGTTGCGACAAGATATGTATAACTAAGAGAAATGGTTGCGGGAGCTGGATTTGAACCAACGACCTTCGGGTTATGAGCCCGACGAGCTACCATGCTGCTCCATCCCGCGTTCGAAACGTGACTATTTTACACTGACTATTGTGAGTTCACAAGTCGTCTAAAATAATGGTGCCGAGGACGGGACTTGAACCCGTACGCCCGTTTTGTAGGCACTACCACCTCAAGGTAGCGTGTATACCAATTTCACCACCTCGGCACTGAGGCGAGGTTACTAATTTGACAATCAATAACCTCAAATTTTTAACTTCTTACTGCTTTACTACTAATGAAGACATAATGTCGTCATTCGGAATCTGTCACACTTAACGAGGAATATCGCTCGTTGGTGTTGCTGGTGCTGCCGGAACGTCTGTTGGTTGCTCGACTTTTGCCGGTTCGCTAATGTTTTCCCACTTACTACCTGCACCAGTTCCATATTTATTGGCAGTCATGTTGCCAAGAATTAAACTGATGATGAAAAACACAGCAGCCAAGATTCCAGTCATACGGGTCATGAAGTTACCTGAGCCCGATGAACCAAACAGTGTTGCAGAAGCGCCCGCACCGAATGATGCACCCATGTCAGCACCTTTACCTTGCTGTAACATGACCAGACCAATTAGGCCGATAGCCGCGAGCAAGAAAACAACTAAAAGAGCTATATACATTTGAGTTACCTATTCAGTTACGGCGCATAGCCTATGCTATGACCCTTATACTGCACACCTACTCAAAACATTATTACAGAATTGAGCAGGTGCGAATACTAACCAAAGCTGAGCCGACAAGCAAGTCTATTTTGATTTCATTTAACTATTTGAAGAAAAAAACAGCAAACTATCGAAATAATGCTCAACTCGGTTATTCGCCTCCCTCCAGCTAATTTTTATCCGCTAAAGGGAGAATGTACGGCATTAACCTGCCGCTTTAACTGCATCAGCAATACGGTTCGCCATTTCGGTGACAGTTTCTTCGTTTTCACCTTCAACCATGACACGAATCAGCGGTTCAGTACCTGATTTTCTTAACAATACGCGACCTTTGCCGGCTAACTCTTTTTCCACTTGCTCATTTGCTGCAATAACAGCATCACTTTGCAGAGGATCATGTTTGCCTTTAAAGCGTACGTTGACCAGAATTTGAGGTAGAAGCTTCATACCGCTGCATAAATCGTGCAGGCTCATATGGTTACGCACCATGGCACTCAGTACTTGCAGACCCGCAACAATACCGTCGCCTGTTGTGGTTTTATCTAATAAAATCACATGACCTGAGTTTTCAGCCCCCATGCGCCAGCCTTTTTCTTGGAGTTTTTCCAGAACATAGCGGTCGCCCACTTTCGCTCGTTCAAATGGAATACCCAGCTGTTTCAGTGCGATTTCTAACCCCATGTTACTCATTAGAGTCCCCACAACACCGCCTTTCAATTGGCCTTGACGCAGAGCTTCACGCGCAATGATATACAGAATTTGGTCGCCATCGACTTTATTACCTTGATGATCAACCATGATGATACGGTCACCGTCACCATCAAATGCTAAACCTACATCCGCTTTTTCTGCCAGAACACGCTGTTGCAGCTTACGAACGTCGGTTGCACCACATTCTTCATTGATATTGATCCCATTAGGATCACAGCCCATTGTGATGACTTGCGCGCCTAATTCGCTAAATACGTTAGGTGCGATGTGGTAGGTTGCGCCGTTCGCACAGTCTAAAACCACTTTAAGGCTGTTTAAGCTTTGCTCGTTCGGGAATGTCCCTTTACAGAATTCAATGTAGCGCCCTGCAGCATCGACGATGCGGTTCGCACGACCCAGCTCTGCAGATTCAACGCAAGTAATTGGCTTTTCCATTTCCGCTTCAATCGCTTCTTCAACTTCGTCAGGCAGTTTAGTCCCGTCGATGGAGAAGAATTTAATCCCATTATCATAGTAAGGGTTATGGGAAGCTGAAATTACGATCCCAGCCTCAGCGCGGAAAGTGCGAGTTAAATAAGCTACTGCTGGCGTTGGCATTGGACCGGTGAAGGAAGCAGATAACCCTGCTGCAGCTAAGCCAGCTTCTAATGAAGATTCCAGCATGTAGCCAGAAATACGCGTATCTTTACCAATGATAATTTTACGTGAGCCGTGACGAGCCAGTACTTTACCCGCAGCCCAGCCTAATTTTAAAACAAAATCAGGCGTAATTGGGCTATCGCCCACTTTGCCACGGATACCATCAGTACCAAAATATTTACGGTTACTCATACGCTAATTTTTCCTTTTCTGACAGAGTCATCTGAACGACTTGCATTGCTTGTACTGTCTCTTTCACATCATGAACTCGGATAATTTGCGCTCCTTGCATTGCTGCAATAGTGGCGCACGCTAAGCTACCCGCTAGACGTTCTTGAGGTGGAACATTTAATAATTGTCCAATCATAGATTTTCGTGACATCCCTGCCAAGAGCGGTAGTCCGAAATCATGAAATTGATCTAAATGCGCTAGTAACTGGTAATTATGCGACAGGTTCTTACCAAAACCAAAGCCTGGATCGAGGATTATTTGCTGTTTATCAATTCCCGCCTTCACGCAGCGCTCAATCTCACGATCGAGATACTCTTTAACTTCTTTTACTACATCCACATAATCGGGGGCATCTTGCATGGTTCTTGGTTGACCTTGCATGTGCATAATGCAGACGGGCAACCCTAGTTTTGCAGCCACTGCAAGGGAGTCTTCTTCATGTAACGAGCGGATATCATTGATAATATGCATCCCAGCTTTCGCAGCCTCATCCATTACTTGGGCTTTTGATGTGTCTACAGAGATCCAAACATCAAAACGTTTTGCAATCGCTTCCACTACTGGTACAACGCGGTCGAGCTCTTCACTGACAGAAACTTCAGCCGCACCAGGTCGAGTTGACTCGCCGCCAATATCAATAATTGTTGCCCCTTCTTGTACCATTTTGGCAACATGGTCTAGAGCATCATGATAACGATTATGAGTGCCACCATCTGAGAATGAATCAGGAGTAACATTCAAAATCCCCATCACTTTAGGAGTGGATAAGTCAAGGAGGCGACCTCGGGCTTTAATATGCATGATTATTTTTCCTTAACGTAAAAAACCCCAGTAATCTGGGGTTTTTAATTATTCAACTTGTTACGATGGCTTACTGTGGCTTGCTATCGTTATTATCGGATGAATTATTTTCATCAGATTTTTCAGTTGGCTCTTCTGGTTGAGTTTCAGCTGGTTTTGCTTCAGGTTTTGATGCGCTAGTCGCTGCACCAAATGAACCTGTCACATTGTTCACTTTTTTATCCTCATCCCAGCCTGCTGGCGCACGTACTGGACGGCGGTTCATCAGATCGTCAATCATTGGCATATCGATAGTTTCATATTTCAATAATGCATCTTTCATCGCATGCAGAATATCCATATTGTCAGTTAAGGTTTTATGTGCAACCTCATAACCACGGTCGATAATTGCTTTAATTTCTTCGTCAATGATGCGTGCAGTTTCATCTGAGTAAGTCGAGCTATGTCCTGAACGACCTAAGAATGCTGGGCCTTCTTCTTCAGAATATAACACTGGACCTAACTTGTCAGAGAAGCCCCACTGAGTCACCATTTTTCTCGCAGTGCTAGTTGCTTGCTGAATATCACCTGATGCGCCGGTTGAGATTTTGTCATAACCGTAGATCAGTTCTTCCGCAATACGACCGCCGTATGTACTTGCGATATTACCTTCTAACTTCTGACGGCTTGCACTGATTTGGTCACCTTCAGGTAAGTAGAAAGTCACACCTAATGCACGACCGCGAGGAATAATAGTCACTTTATGAACAGGGTCATGCTCTGGCATTAAGTAACCGACGATTGCGTGTCCAGCTTCATGATAAGCAGTAGATTCTTTCTGCTCTTCAGTCATCATCAGTGAGCGATGCTCTGCACCCAGCCACACTTTATCACGCGCTCTTTCGAATTCAGCCATCGTTACAACGCGTTTATTTTCACGCGCTGCAAACAGTGCGGCTTCGTTCACTAAGTTAGCCAATTCCGCACCGGAGAAACCAGGTGTTGCACGAGCCAAGATAGTTGTATCAACCGCAGGGTCGATAGGCACACGACGCATATGAACTTTTAAGATTTGCTCACGACCACGGACATCAGGTAAGCCAACCACAACTTGACGGTCAAAACGACCCGGACGCAATAATGCTGGATCCAGAACGTCAGCACGGTTAGTTGCCGCGATCACGATAATACCTTCGTTACCTTCGAAACCATCCATCTCAACCAGCATTTGGTTCAGTGTCTGCTCACGCTCATCGTGACCACCGCCTAAACCGGCACCACGTTGACGACCAACAGCATCGATTTCATCGATAAAGATAATACAAGGCGCCGCTTTTTTTGCTTGCTCGAACATATCACGAACACGTGAAGCACCCACACCCACAAACATTTCCACGAAGTCTGAACCGGAAATAGTAAAGAATGGTACTTTCGCTTCACCAGCAATGGCTTTAGCCAGTAATGTTTTACCTGTACCCGGCGGTCCTACCATCAGGACACCTTTAGGGATTTTACCACCGAGTTTTTGGAAACGAGCAGGTTCACGCAGGAAGTCTACGATCTCCCCCACTTCCTCTTTCGCTTCATCGCAACCCGCAACATCAGCAAATGTTGTTTTAATCTGATCTTCTGTCAGCATACGGGCTTTGCTTTTACCGAATGACATCGCCCCTTTACCGCCACCACCTTGCATTTGGCGCATAAAGAAGATCCAGACACCAATCAACAGCAGCATTGGGAACCAGGAAATGAAAATAGATGTCAGTAAGCTAGGTTCTTCTGGTGGTTCACCGACGACAGTAACATTCTTGTTTAACAAGGTGTCTAACAACTTCTCATCCTGCATAGGCAGATAAGTTGTGTAGCGGCTATTATCCGCTTTTCTGACGTTCAATTCACGACCTGTGATACGAACTTCACGTACCTGATCCTGGGCTAACTCATTGATAAACGTTGAATAATCAACTCTGCGACTATTCGAATCGCTTGGGCCAAAACTCTGGAACAAGGACATCAGAACAACTGCGATGACTAACCAGAGAATTAGGTTTTTCGCCATGTCACTCAAGGGATTAACCTCACCTTACAACTGTGTTAACAAATAACGCTCAGGGTACTATAGTTTTAGTCCTGTCGCTACAATGTATACTTCACGCGATCGTGCCCGCGAAGATTCGGGTTTACGAACTTTCACCTTCGTAAACAGGGAGCGGATATCCCTAAGGTATTCGTCAAAGCCTTCTCCCTGAAACACTTTAACGATAAAACTTCCCCCGGGAGCCAATACCGCACGGCACATATCCAATGCTAGTTCAACCAGATACATAGAGCGGGGAATATCCACTGCTGGTGTTCCGCTCATATTTGGGGCCATGTCAGACATAACCACTTGTACTTTTTTATCGCCAACTCGCTCTAACAAAGCAGCCAGTACAGCTTCGTCACGAAAATCCCCTTGGAGGAAATCCACGCCGACGATTGGGTCCATTGGTAATAGGTCACAAGCAATAATACGACCATTGTGACCGATTTGGCCGACAACATATTGCGACCACCCACCAGGAGCAGCCCCTAAATCAACAACGGTCATACCTGGTTTAAAAATCTTATCACTTTGCTGGATTTCATCCAGTTTAAACCATGCACGCGAGCGGAGCCCTTTCTTTTGTGCTTGCTGAACATATTTATCACTAAAATGTTCTTGCAACCAACGACTGGAGCTTGCCGAACGTTTTTTATTGGCCATTGCACTTTCCAACTATACTAATAGAAATACATTTCCCGACATTCTTCAAGTTACAGGGAGTTAGCTTCATTTTTTCTACCCAAGTCACATAAATAGCGCTGTTTATCGGGAGAGTGTTAACGTGCTGCCTACTTGTCACTGGATTACTTTCGGGTAATCATTAGCTGCTTCTTTACCATCGAATAAGATTAATAGATGGTGATAGTGATCAGATGGCGGTAGAATATGCCATTTTCAATACTAACCAAGCAAAAAATCGATGAATCTTAACAAAAAACAAGTTCAACACCTAAAAAGTCTCGCTCATCACTTAAACCCAGTTGTTATGATTGGCAACAATGGTTTAACTGAGGGTGTTTTGGCTGAAATCGAAGTCTCATTAACACATCATGAGCTTATCAAAGTCAAAATCGCTGGCGAAGATCGTGAAACTAAAAATTTGATCGCTGAAGCGATTGTTCGCGAAACTGGTGCAGCAAATGTTCAAGTTATCGGTAAAATTCTCGTTCTCTACCGTCCATCGGCTGAGCGCAAAATTAGTTTACCTAAATAATAACTGCTCATTTATATAAAAATGCCATTGAAAGCATGTTTTATATGACGAAAAAGGCCGCCTGCGGCCTTTCTCTCTAAATCAGTAAAATAATATAACCAATTCAGGGAAATAGGAATCAGATATACTCAACTTTAAGAATTTCGAACTCAACATCCCCGCCCGGCGTCTTAATCATTACGACATCATCAACTTCTTTGCCCACTAGTCCACGCGCAATTGGTGAATTCACTGAAATTAAGTTCACTTTAATATCAGCTTCATCATCACCTACGATGCGGTAGGTTAACTCTTCATCAGTATCCAAATTCAATACGGTAACCGTCGCACCAAAGATCACTCGGCCATTATTTGCCATTTTGGTAACGTCAATCACTTGAGAGTGAGAAAGTTTAGATTCAATTTCTTGAATACGACCTTCACAAAAGCCTTGTTGCTCACGCGCCGCATGATATTCAGCGTTTTCTTTTAAATCGCCATGTTCACGAGCTTCTGCAATAGAAGCAATAATTTCAGGACGACGGACAGATTTCAGATACTCGAGCTCTTCTCTTAGCTTGTTAGCACCAAATACCGTCATTGGAATCTGTTTCATTTGATAAATACCTCTAATTCAATCCTATCTAAAAATAAGTATCTTCCTGATTTTGTAACAACAGTACACCGAACACCATGATATGTAGGGGGTGTTCAAAAACTTAAGGTGTCAATAACTCAATCAGACCAACTTGCGCCTTATCTTATCATACTGTTCGCTATTTTAACTGAGAGTTAATAGCGGATCATCGTTTACTTTATTGGGCATTACACTTTAGTATGTGCAGTATGTCTACCCTAATGCGTGAAATATATGTCGCTACTAACATCAACCAGAAAATTAATCTTCACTTTAGGACTTGCATTCATTACTTCGCAAGCATCTGCCATCCCTATCGATGATTATAAGCAGTATCTCCCTGACGGCACTAACCTTGCTCTGGTTGCGCAGAAAGTAGGAAGTAATACCCCTCTTATTGATTATAACGCTCAACAAATGGCTCTGCCTGCCAGTACGCAGAAAGTCGTCACCGCCCTCGCTGCATTATTACAGCTAGGTCCGGACTACCGTTTCGTCACTAACTTCGAGACCAACGGAAAGCTCAATAACAATACGTTATCCGGTGATTTGGTGATTCGCTTTAGTGGTGACCCTACGTTAACACGTCAGCAAATTCGCAATATGGTCAATGCGTTAAAACAGATTGGCATTCATAAAATCGATGGCGATCTCATTGTCGATATTTCGGCTTTTGCGAGCCATGATAAAGCACCAGGCTGGGTATGGAATGATATGACTCAGTGTTTCAGTGCTCCACCGGCCGCTGCCATCATTGATAGAAACTGTTTCTCCGTTTCCCTTTATCCCTCAGATAAAGCTGGAGAAATGGCTTATATCAAAACAGCCAGTTTCTATCCTGTAAACATGTTCAGTGAAGTCAAAACTCTTGCTAAAGGCTCACCAGAAGCTCGCTATTGCGAGTTAGATGTGGTTCCTGGGGAATTAAATCGCTATACATTAACAGGCTGCTTAACCCAGCGTAGTGAGCCATTACCGCTCGCATTTGCAGTGCAAAATGGGGCGAGCTACTCCGGCGCCATAGTCAAAAATGAGTTGCAGGTCGCGGGCATTGAATTGTCTGGCGCGGTTAAAAAACGCACCCAGCAGACGCCTCAATCACAAGTACTCGTCAAAACTGAATCCAAACCGCTGCATGACCTCTTAAAAATCATGCTGAAAAAGTCTGATAACATGATAGCGGATACAGTATTTAGAACGATTGGTCGTGATTATTACGGTGTTCCGGGTACCTGGCGATCTGGCTCTGATGCAGTAAGACAAGTCCTCAAGCAGAAAGCGGGTATTGATTTAGGAAATACCGTGATGGTGGATGGCTCTGGCTTATCTCGCCACAATTTGATCACGCCGGCGACCATGATGCAAGTTTTGCAATTTATCGCTAAAAATGACCAGCAGCTGGATTACATTTCGATGCTACCACTTGCTGGGCATGATGGAACATTGCGCTACCGTGGTGGTTTAGATGAGGCTGGAGTCAATGGCAAGGTGTCAGCGAAAACTGGTGCATTACAAGGGGTTTATAACCTTGCAGGCTTTATTACTACCGCAAGCGGTGAAAAAGTGGCATTCGTCCAGTTCATTTCCGCTTATGCCGTGCCACAAAGCCAATATAATAGCCGCCGTGTACCTTTAGTTCGCTTTGAAAGCCGCCTCTATCGCGATCTTTACCAAAAGAACTGATCTCCCTGAGGATCCTTTTAAAATCTTCATAATAAAAAAGGCACAACCTTCGCAAGTTGTGCCTTTTTATATGACTCAAAGATAATTATTTTTGGTAGATAAATTCGACGCCTTCGTCGTCATCTTCATCCCAATCATCATCCCAATCGTCATCAAGATCATCTGCACCAGATAGCTGCTCTTTGTGGTAATCATCCCACATAAATTCAACTTTCTCTGGTTGGCTGTTTTCATCTTCAACGGCCATATCACGCGGCTGAGTATTCATGAACTCCATGATATCCCAACACAGTGCTTTCACACCTTCGTGGTTTACAGCAGAAATCATATAATACTTATCTTCCCAGCCCATACCTTTAGCAATTTCAGCTGCACGTTTGGCAGACTCTTCTTCACCTAAGATATCCACTTTGTTGAAGACTAACCAGCGTGGTTTCTGAGCCAGTTTTTCACTGTATTTTTCTAACTCACCCACAATGATCTTGGCGTTTTCCACCGGATCAGATTCATCGATTGGGCAAATGTCGATAAGATGCAGCAGTACGCGGCAACGCTCTAAGTGCTTCAGGAATTGGATCCCAAGTCCTGCACCTTCCGCAGCACCTTCGATCAATCCTGGAATATCTGCAACCACAAAGCTCTGCTCGTTATCCATACGTACCACGCCGAGGCTTGGAACCAAGGTTGTAAATGGATAGTCGGCAACTTTTGGCTTCGCTGCTGATACTGAACGAATAAATGTGGATTTACCAGCATTCGGCATACCCAGCATTCCGACATCAGCAAGTAACATCAGCTCTAATAAGATTTCACGCGTTTCACCTTTCGTTCCCATGGTACGCTGACGCGGAGCACGGTTAACGGAAGATTTAAAACGAGTATTACCAAGCCCATGGAAACCGCCTTTAGCGACCATATGGCGTTGATCGTGACGAGTCATATCACAGAGTACTTCATTAGTGCCAAGATCGCGTACACGCGTTCCTACAGGGACTTTAACCGTGATGTCTTCACCACGTTTACCTGTACACTCACGGCTTTGACCATTTTGGCCACGTTCTGCACGAAATGATTTTTCAAAACGGTAGTCAATCAGTGTGTTGAGGTTTTCGTCTGCCTGTAAATAGACATCACCACCGTCACCACCGTCACCACCGTCAGGTCCACCTTTCGGGATATATTTTTCACGGCGGAAGCTGACACAACCATTGCCACCATCTCCTGCCACGACCAAAATTTTGGCTTCATCTACAAATTTCATAATTCTTTCTCCGTCTGCTGGCCATTATAGTGCCTGATGGCGGTATTACCCAGAGATGGCATATTCTGAATATAAAAAGCCCCGCAAAAGGTTTTTGCAGGGCTTTAATTCAAAAATTAAAAGTCAGAAAACTTATTCAGCTTCGATGCTGATAAATTTACGATTGTTAGGACCTTTAACTTCAAATTTAACTTTACCGTCCGCTAATGCGAACAGAGTGTGGTCACGGCCACAACCAACGTTGTTACCTGCGTGGAACTTAGTACCACGTTGACGAACGATGATGCTACCTGCTAATACAGCTTCACCACCAAAACGTTTAACACCTAAACGTTTTGCTTCTGAGTCACGACCGTTACGAGTCGAACCACCAGCCTTTTTGTGTGCCATTAATCTGCTCTCCTAAATCTTAAGCGATGACAGTGATCTTAACATCAGTGAACCACTGACGGTGACCTTGCTGCTTACGGCTGTGTTTACGACGACGGAACTTAACGATTTTAACTTTATCGCCACGACCGTGTGCAACCACTTCCGCTTTCACTTTAACGCCTTCAACGATAGGAGCACCGATTTGGATCTCATCGCCATTAGCAACCATCAGAACGTGATCAAATTCAACAGTTTCACCTGTTGCGATGTCCAGCTTTTCTAGGCGGACAGTTTGACCTTCGCTAACTCGGTGTTGTTTACCACCACTTTGGAAAACCGCGTACATATTAACTCCGCTTTCCGCGTACTCGCTAAATATTTCAATTCCAGAGCACGCTATAAAATATTCACAATAGGGCGCGAATTCTACGCAAAAAAGCAGCAGAACACAAGCCTATAATGCAGTTAGATTACAAAAAATACGACTTTTTTATCAGCCCTATCTTTTTCCGGCTGATTTCTCAGGAATATCTTTAATTGTTACTTATTTAAACATTTTTTGCATTTCACCCGATAATC
>NZ_JAERJY010000001.1:0-107660 GCF_018257375.1 Providencia sp. JGM181
GTGGTGGGCGATAGCGGGCTCGAACCACTGACCCCCTCCTTGTAAGGGAGGTGCTCTACCAACTGAGCTAATCGCCCCGTCGTCGATGGAGGTGCATTATAGGGATACTGCGTTCTGAGTCAACGGTTTTTGAATAGATTTTTTCTGTTCGTTGCAAAAATAATCAAGATGTTTTAATTATCACCTAAGAAGTACCCTTTTTAATCAATTATCTACATTATCCTACTAAATTTTATTAGAAAAAAATCATCCAAAGCCCACCAGACTAAAAAATTTAGCGGTTATTTTCCCAATTTGATGATTTTCTTTATCAGTATAGGGATAAGCAGATTGAGGATTCACTACAGGGTGATAGAATAGAGGAACTTTTAGCAATGCTTACGATGATCATAAGCGCATTAAGAAACAACGTTTCGCAATTAAGGCAATCTCGATGAGTAAAATCAAAACCCGTTTTGCACCAAGCCCAACTGGCTACTTGCACGTTGGTGGTGCTCGTACCGCCCTGTATTCCTGGTTATATAGTCGCCACAATCAGGGCGAATTTGTCCTGCGTATTGAAGATACCGACTTAGAACGTTCAACTCAGGAAGCTATCGATGCCATTATGGACGGTATGAACTGGTTGAATTTAAATTGGGATGAAGGTCCTTACTATCAAACTAAGCGTTTCGACCGCTACAATGCGGTAATCGATACCATGTTAGAAGCAGGTACCGCTTACCGCTGCTACTGCTCTAAAGAGCGTTTAGAAGCGTTACGCGAAGAACAAATGGCAAAAGGTGAAAAACCTCGCTATGACGGTTGTTGCCGTGACCATGAACATAACCACACTGCGGCAGAACCACATGTTGTTCGCTTCCGTAACCCGCAAGAAGGTTCCGTTATTTTCAATGACACCATTCGTGGTCCAATTGAATTCAGTAACCAAGAACTGGATGACTTAATCATCCGTCGCACTGATGGTTCTCCAACGTATAACTTCTGTGTGGTGATTGATGACTGGGATATGGAAATTACTCATGTCATTCGTGGTGAAGACCATATCAATAACACCCCTCGCCAAATCAACATTCTCAAAGCATTAGGCGCGCCAGTGCCTGAATATGCCCACGTTTCGATGATTTTAGGTGATGATGGTAAAAAACTGTCTAAACGCCATGGCGCTGTTAGTGTTATGCAATATCGCGATGACGGTTACCTGCCACAAGCACTATTAAACTATTTAGTACGTTTAGGCTGGTCACACGGCGACCAAGAGATCTTCTCAATTGAAGAAATGAAAGAATATTTCTCTCTTGATGCTATCAGCAAATCAGCGAGTGCATTCAACACTGAGAAATTACAGTGGCTGAACCATCACTACATCAATACCCTGCCAGCTGAAGAAGTCGCAACTTACCTTGCATGGCATATCGAACAGCAAAATATCGACACCAGCACAGGTCCACAGTTAGTTGAATTAATCAAGTTACTGGGTGAGCGCTGTAAAACACTGAAAGAAATGGCGGAATCTTGCCACTACTTCTATCAGGATTTTGAAGAGTTTGATGCTGATGCAGCAAAAAAACACTTACGCCCAGTTGCACGTCAGCCATTAGAAGTGGTGAAAGACAAATTAATCGCTATTTCCGATTGGACGGCAGAGAATGTCCATCAAGCGATTGAAGCGACTGCGGCTGAATTAGACGTGGGTATGGGTAAAGTAGGAATGCCTTTACGTGTAGCGGTAACGGGTGCAGGTCAATCTCCAGGGTTAGATGTTACCGTTCATGCTATCGGTCAGGCTCGCTCTGTGGCTCGTATCGAAAAAGCATTAGCGTTTATCGCAGAACGCGAAGCATCCGCACAATAAATTTCTAAACAAGATTCCTCTCTATATACTGCCTCTTAACTTAAGGGGCAGTTTTTTTTTCAGCTACCATATCAAATGGAAATCGATTGCAAAATGTTCTATATTTCAGCAGTTAAACCCGAAAAACATATTAATATATTGACACTCCAACCGAGCTTGAATATGATGCCTCCCGTCCAAAAGATTTTGTTTGGGGCTATAGCTCAGCTGGGAGAGCGCTTGCATGGCATGCAAGAGGTCAGCGGTTCGATCCCGCTTAGCTCCACCAAACTCTTTCCTATCTCCCTTTAATTTATTCTTTATTCTTCCAAATCCCATTTGCAGTTATTCTTGGAATTTAGCCTAATTCACTTTCTTCTACTTTACCGTCTATTCACATTTGATTAACTCATATATAATTGGCTCATAATTTTATTTAAATGAAATTATTCAGATGTGTAATCACACATCGTCCGTATTCCATTTCAACTAGGTGAGTTATGCCACACATAGATGCCGATATCATTGTGATAGGAGCAGGCGTTTCAGGTTTATCAGTCGCAAATCAATTACAGTCACAACCCCAAAACTCCCAACATAAAAAAGTCCTTATCTTAGAAGCACGCGACCGTCTTGGTGGGCGTATTCATACGCGTGAAATTGATAACCAATTTTATGATTTAGGCGCTTCTTGGATCCACGGTATTACCGACAATCCAATTAGTGCAATCGCACAACAGCACCATATCCAAACCGTTGTTTTCAATTACCAAGACGCTATTTTCTATAAAAAAAATGGCTTGGTTTTGTGTGAGAACGAAAAAGAGGCTTTTGAAGCGGGTCTTGACTATTTAATGGAACAGTTTGAAACCATTTCATCACCCTGCCAATTTAACAATGCAGCCGAAGCGTTAAATAGTTGGTTGCAAAGCCCTGAATTCCACCATTTATTGACAGTAGACCACCATGCAAGTCAATCCCTGTTTGAACAGCTACAAACAGGTTTACATGAGTTTTTTGAAGTTATCGCTGAAGATCCCTGTGCTTGCACATTAGAGACATTATCTCCCTATTTTTTACAACTTGAAGGCTTTTGTGAAGGCGATGAAGTGATCTTCCCTCGCGGATATTCCCAAATTATCGAAACGCTATCAAATGGGCTGGATATTCGCCTTAACCATCCAGTTGAACATATTCATTACTTAGATAATTATGTCACTATCACCACGCTTAATGGACAACAATTCAATGCCCATAAAGTCGTTGTCACCGTACCGCTAGGGGTGTTGAAGAAAAACAAAATTCATTTTACGCCTGCACTGCCTGAAAAAACTCAAGAAGCTATTCATCAGTTAGGTTTCGGTGTATTCAACAAGTTATTTGTCACCTTTGAACAGGCTTTCTGGCGTAAAAACTCACTCAATAACGTCAATAGTATGTATATTCATGAGTCTGATTATTGGCTAAATTTTATGGATGTGAGTGCAATTTACCAAAAACCAACGTTGCTGTTTTTATTTGGTGGGTTATCCGCAAAATGGCTTGAAGAGTGTGATGAATACGCCGCATGGCATGAACTGCAACAATCGCTCAGTAAGGTATTTGATAATGTACCCGCACCTATACAGCTGATAAAAACCGAGTGGGAAAAAGATATTTACGCTTATGGTTCGTTTAGCTACCCCGCCCCTAACTATTCGGCGGATCAAATAGCCCAGTTAAAACAGCCTATTGATAACAAAATTTTCTTTGCTGGAGAACATTTAGCACTATTAGGAGCCGGCACCGTACATGGTGCTTACCAATCGGGTATAGATACGGCCAACAGCCTACTCAACACGCTTTAATTATCGATTAAGCCTCTAACCCTTACCTTCGTTTTAGGGGCTTAACAATACTATCTAGCCCTTCTATCTTCAGCCCGAGCGTCATCTCCATCAATTGCCCTAATCGCCCTGCCGGAAACTCCCCTTTTTTATAAAACCACAGCAAGTATTCCTCAGGAAGATCAATCAGGACACAACCTTTATATTTACCAAATGGCATCGATGTATTGGCTATATCGAGTAAGTCTTGTTTTTCCATTTCTTCCCCATTCCTTCTAAACAGAAAGCGTTAAACATAAAAAAACGGCATTCACTGAATGCCGTTTCTCACTGTAACACTTTTTATCGTAATGACTACAGGATTAATCCAACCACCGCAGCAGATAAGAAGCTTACCAGCGTTGAACCGTACAGTAATTTCAGACCAAAACGTGCAACGGTATTACCTTGTTTTTCATCTAACCCTTTAATTGCACCAGCAATAATACCGATGGAAGAGAAGTTAGCGAATGACACTAAGAATACCGATAAGATGCCCACAGAGCGGTCAGATAAACCCGATGCTACCGCTTTTAAGCCATCCATTGCCACGAATTCGTTGGTCACCATTTTCACTGCCATGATGCCGCCAACTTGTAGCGCTTCATTCGCAGGGATACCTAACATCCAAGCAAATGGATAGAACACATAGCCCAGCATAGTTTGGAAGCTAACATTGAAAATTGCAGAACAGATTCCATTAACCATCGCAATCAGGGCGATAAAACCAATCAGCATCGCAGAAACGATAATCGCAACTTTAAACCCTGCAAGAATATATTCACCCAGCATTTCGAAGAAGCTTTGACCTTCATGCAGGCTGCGCATTTGGATCTCTTTTTCCCCTTCTGGTGGGTAAGGGTTGATCAGCGATAACACCACGAATGTACCAAACATGTTTAAGACCAAAGCGGCAACCACATATTTTGGATCTAACATGGTCATGTATGCACCCACGATGGACATTGAAACGGTAGACATCGCCGTTGCCGCCATGGTGTACATTCTTCTTTCTGACATGCTGCCTAATTGGTCTTTATAGGCAATAAAGTTTTCTGACTGACCCAACAGTAATGAACTTACTGCGTTGAATGACTCAAGTTTACCCATGCCGTTTACTTTCGACAGCACCGTACCGATGATGCGGATAACGAAAGGCAGGACTTTAATGTGCTGTAAAATACCAATCAGTGCAGAGATAAAGATAATTGGACACAATACTTGTAGGAAGAAGAATGCTAAGTTGCCTTCAATCATTCCGCCAAAGATAAATTTGGTCCCTTCTGCCGCATAACCCAATAAATGGGTAAATACGCCAGCAACACCAAGAACGAAAGACTCACCGATACCTGATTTTAAGAACAGGTAAGCGAGTGCAATTTGGATCACAAGTAATTGAATAACATAACGAGGGCGGATCCCTCTACGGTTACTACTCGCTAAAATAGCGAGAGCGCCGATGATGACAATGGATAAAATAAAGTGCAGGATCGAGGTCATATTTGACTCCAACAAAGTTACGAATCAGTCTATGCGCATATTCTATGTAATAGACAACATTTAAATGAGATTAACGTCACATTAATATGAAAACTGACTCAGCCTATCTTTCAAAAGTCACGACCAGATCACGTTTCATGAGTAACACATTAATAACAACTGTAAAAATGTTAGCCCGAAAATAAGAAATGCCATTATCACCGTGGACGATAATGGCATTGCGCATTAAATATAGGTCACGATTAGATATTCAGCAAACGAATTAATTCTTCTTCATCAATGACTTTTATCCCCAATTCTGTCGCTTTCGCTAACTTTGAACCCGCCGCTTCACCGGCAATCACCAAGTCAGTTTTTTTCGATACACTACCCGCGACTTTCGCGCCTAAGGCAATCAATCTATCCTTAGCTTCATCGCGAGAAAGCGTTGACATCGATCCGGTTAGCACGACCGTTTTTCCAGCAAATGGGCTATCGATGTCAGCACTGTTAATCACTTTCACTTCAGGCCAGTGGATGTTCGCGATGGTCAGTAAATCATGAATCACTTGGCGATTGTGCTCTTCGCGGAAGAAATGCACCACATGTTTTGCCACCACTTCACCAATATCTTGAACGGTTTTCAGTGATTCTTCATCCGCCGCCATCACCGCATCTAATGATGCATAATGTGCTGCAAGGTTCGCCGCTGTCGCCTCACCCACTTCACGGATCCCTAATGCATAGATAAAGCGAGCCAGTGTCGTTTGTTTGGATTTTTCGAGCGCATCAATGAGTTTTTGTGCAGATTTCGGTCCCATTCGTTCTAGGCCGGTTAATTTACCCGCTGATAATTGATAGAGCTGCGCCGCATTTTTCACATATTCCGCGTCGACCAGCTGCTCAATAATTTTATCCCCCATCCCATCGACATCCATCGCACGGCGAGAAACAAAGTGTTTCAGTGATTCTTTTAATTGAGCGCCACAGGTTAATCCGCCGGTGCAACGTGCCACCGCTTCCCCTTCGATACGCTCAATATCCGAATTACAGACTGGGCAATGGGTTGGGAATAAAATTTCACGACTATCCGCAGGGCGTTTATCTAGCACGACACTCACGATTTGAGGAATAACATCCCCTGCTCGACGGATCACAACAGTATCCCCAATGCGAACACCCAAACGGTCAATTTCATCCGCGTTATGGAGTGTGGCATTACTCACCACAACACCCGCAACTTGCACTGGCTCTAATCGAGCCACGGGCGTAATCGCCCCTGTGCGCCCCACTTGGAACTCGACATCTTTTAGTAATGTGATTTGCTCTTGAGCTGGGAATTTAAACGCCGTCGCCCAGCGTGGTGCCCGGGAAACAAAACCTAATTCTTCTTGAGTGGCAATATCATTCACTTTAATCACGACACCATCGATATCAAAACCGAGCGTCGGGCGAATTTTTTCAACATGGTGATAGAAATCAAGCACTTGCTGGCAACCAACACGTAGCTGTACATGCTCACTCACTGGCAGCCCCCACGCTTTAAATTGCATCAAGCGCTCATAATGGGTATCTGGCAATGTTTTGCCTTCCACCAGTCCTACACCATAGCAGTAGAAAGTTAATGGACGTTTAGCGGTAATACGCGGGTCTAACTGGCGAAGAGAACCCGCCGCCGCATTGCGTGGGTTAGCGAAAATCTTACCATCTGTTTTACGCGCTTCTTCGTTCATGGCCTCAAAGCCTTTTTGAGGCATAAAAACTTCACCACGAATTTCAACACGGGCAGGAATATTATCCCCCCGTAAACGTAGCGGAATAGCTTTGATCGTGCGTACGTTGGCCGTGATATTTTCGCCAACAGTACCATCACCACGGGTTGCCGCTTGAACTAACTCACCATTTTCATACAGCAAACTAACGGCTAGACCATCCAATTTAAGTTCGCAGCAGAATGTCAATTCCGTGTGATTATGCAGTCGGTCTTTCACGCGTTTATCAAATGCAAGATAGCTTTCTTCATCAAATACGTTATCTAAAGAAAGCATGGGAATTTCATGGCGAACTGTATCAAATGCGGCTAATGGCGCAGCGCCCACTCGCTGGGTTGGGGAATCTGTGGTGATCAGTTCTGGATGCTGCGCTTCGAGGCTTTTAAGTTCCTGCATCAGCTTGTCATATTCCACATCAGGAATTTCTGGTGCATCCATAACGTGATAGAGGTATTCGTGATGGCGCAATTGTTGTTTTAACGCGTCTATTTTTTGCGTGAGTGCATCTGAGGTTTGTTTCGTCGTCATGTTTCACCAATAGATATAAAAAACCCCCTGAATCGGGGGTTTTAATTAACTTAATGTATTTCGAATTCTAGCATGATACACCTCTATTTTTTGAGGTGTCAGTATTTTTCGTTCATCATCCAACACAACACCACCTGCATCTGATGCAATACGTTGTGCCGCTTGGAGCATTAATTTAAAGTTCTGGCTAGCTTCACCATAAGACGGCACCATCATAAAGATAGAGACGCCCGGTGTGGTGAAATCAGACATAGCTTCTGGGTCAAATGACCCCGGTTTCACCATATTTGCCAAACTAAATAATACTGGCCCCGATCCCGCTGGATGAACGTGACGGTGGAAGATATTCATGGCACCGAATTGGAAGCCAGCTTGAAGAATGCTTTGCAGTAATGCTTCACCTTCAAGAACCTGCCCGTGATGCGCTGCAACATGCAGTACCAGAACAATTTCTTTTTCGCTTGCAACTGCCGCTTTTTCTGCTGGTGCACTTGGTGCTTCGTGATCGACTTCACTATGAGGTTGAGCCACAGGTTGTACCGCTTCTTGATGAACAGAGACTTGTGGTACAGACTCTTGCTGTGCAGACACATGAATTTTCGGCTCTGTATGAATGCGTACAGGTTCTGAAACATGCTCTTGTAAATCTGCTTCATCTGCCATATTAATCGTCAATTGCTCAGGAGCATGGCGATTATCAACATGTGGAGCAAACACAGGCTCAGAAGCTGTTGGTTTAACTGGCTTTGAAGCAGGCTGTGGTGAGTGCTCCGCAGTTAAATTAAACTCAGGCTCAGCGTCACGTTGAATTGTATGGGGTTGAGAAACAGGTTCAGCACGTGGCTCCTCTTTCACCATATAGATAGGCTGATCTTCAACAGCGGCTTTTTGTACCGGTTGATTTTCAGTAAACAGAGCAGAATCATCATATTCTGATGAATTTTCCTGCGTGTCATTCTTTCTACGTTTTACAGGTCTGTCGCGAAATAACTTAGAGCGCTCTTTACGGCTGGTCCATAAACCATGCAGTAATAAAGCGACAATGGCTATCGCACCTACGACCACTAATATTAGACGCAAATCCTGCATCGCTGCTATCTCTAGTTGATGAATAATGATGCCATCACGGCGGAAACTACCTTAAGATTATTTCTCAATTGCTCTAAGTGCAACCCTCAGAACGATTTTCTTACAAGAAAGAGAATATTCCGCCTTCGTTTGCTGCTTTTTTAAACAAAATTATCACTAGTCAGTGTAATTTCATACCTATATGATACATGCTCACCCGCAAAGGAGATAATAAGAAGTATGACCCAATCGACATTTTCGCCACAAAAAAATCACTCTGGTTTTTATTACTTTTCACAAGGGTGGCGACTAATCACTCGTCCTGGCATTAAGCGTTTTGTTATTTTACCCCTATTAGCAAACATTCTGCTGCTTGGTGGCGCTTTTTGGTGGTTATACAGCAAGCTTGGCGGATGGATTGAGCAGGTAATGAGCTACATCCCTAGCTGGCTACAATGGCTTGACTATCTGATTTGGCCTGTCGCCGTCATTTCTATCTTACTGGTTTTCAGCTATTTCTTTAGCACGATTGCCAATATCATCGCGGCTCCGTTTAACGGCTGGCTATCAGAGCATTTAGAAGCTGAATTGACCGGTAAGCCTGCACCTGATACGGGAATGGCAGAATTGCTAAAAGATGTACCGCGCATGATTAAACGCGAATTTGTGCGAATTGCTTACTATTTGCCGCGAGCCATAGTGTTATTGGTGCTGTTCTTTATTCCCGGTATTGGGCAAACTGTTGCACCCGTTTTATGGTTCCTGTTCGGCGCTTGGATGATGTCTATTCAATATTGCGATTACCCATTTGATAACCATCGAGTTGGGTTTAACGACATGAAGCAAGCACTCTCAAAAGACCGAGTGAATAATGTTCAATTTGGTGGTGCCGTCAGCTTATTAATGATGATCCCAATTTTGAATTTAGTCATCATGCCGGTTGCAGTTTGTGGCGCAACCTTAATGTGGGTTGACCGTTATCGCGCTCGTTATGCTCGCTATTAGCCCTTATCAAAACTAACGCTTTCTAGGGATATGCAGGTACCTATCTGCATATCCTTCTCCACTGCTCCTACTCTCAAATTCGCCCGATATCAAACATTCCATCTTAGTTATAATAATCCAATTTTAAATAACCCATGGTTATATTCTAGCGTTAAATCATATTTGCAATAATCAGATGTTCGAGTATGTTGAATTCATATTCAATTTTGAAAACACACCTAATTCTTGGCTAACCGTTAATTTTAAGGATGTCCCATGAGCAAAATTTATGAAGATAATTCGTTGACCATTGGAAATACTCCATTAGTGCGTTTACAGCATTTTGGCAACGGTAATATTTTGGCAAAAGTGGAATCTCGTAACCCAAGCTTCAGCGTGAAATGCCGTGTGGGCGCGAACATGATTTGGGATGCAGAGAAAAAAGGCATCCTGACAAAAGATAAAGAACTGGTTGAGCCAACAAGCGGAAATACAGGTATTGCCCTCGCTTACGTGGCTGCGGCTCGCGGTTATAAACTGACGCTAACCATGCCAGAAACCATGAGCGTAGAACGCCGTAAACTTCTAAAAGCCCTTGGCGCTAATTTAATCCTAACTGAAGGCGCCAAAGGTATGAAAGGCGCTATTGCGAAAGCGGAAGAAATCGTCAACAGCAACCCAAGTAAGTATCTGCTATTACAGCAATTTAGTAACCCAGCCAACCCAGCCATTCACGAGAAAACGACCGGACCTGAAATATGGAATGATACTGATGGCAACGTGGATGTCGTTGTTTCTGGTGTTGGAACTGGCGGAACTATCACAGGTATTGGACGCTATTTAAAGCAGACAAAAGGGAAAAAAGATGTGGTAATGGTTGCCGTTGAACCCGCAACTTCCCCAGTAATCACTCAAGCTCTTTCTGGTGAAGAAATTAAGCCAGGCCCCCATAAAATCCAAGGAATCGGTGCTGGTTTTATCCCTGGCAACTTAGACCTTTCTATTATTGATAAAGTCCTGCAAATTACTGATGACGAAGCAATTTCAACCGCTCGTGAGTTAATGGAAAAAGAAGGTATTCTGGCAGGTATTTCTTCGGGTGCTGCGATTGCGGCAGCCGCTAAACTTGCTGCACTACCAGAATATAAAGACAAAAATATTGTGGTCATTCTTCCGTCTTCAGGAGAGCGTTACTTATCCACCGCACTGTTTGCAGATATTAATGCTGAATAATGATTGTTAGGTTAACATTACGTTAAAAAAGCACCAATTAGGTGCTTTTTTTGTGGGTGAGATCATAGATTAGCACGGATTGGGATGATTTATTATCCGGCATTTAGTATTAAACATAGTAATTATTTCACACCTCGAAATTAATCATTTTTTAGTCACTCATCCATTGAATGGCAAAATACCCACTAAAAGCGTCGTGTGAAATTTAAGCTAAATAAATGATAATTTGGTTGATACCAAACAAAGTAGAAAACCAAATGAATCGTTGATAATCTAAATTATACGCATGCTCAGCATATTTCATCTACAATAGGCTGTGTCATCATAAAAATCTTAAAATCACTGAGGAAATATTATGTTCCAGCAAGAAGTTACTATTACAGCACCTAACGGTTTACATACTCGTCCTGCGGCTCAATTCGTTAAAGAAGCAAAAGCGTTCACTTCAGACATTACTCTGAGTTCAGGAGGCAAGTCAGCTAGCGCAAAAAGCCTGTTCAAACTACAAACATTAGGTTTAACCCAAGGCACCGTAGTCACCATTTCTGCTGAAGGTGAAGATGAGCAACAAGCAGTTGAATTTTTAGTTAAACTGATGGGCGAATTAGAATAACGTTTCACTTTGCCATCTTGTTTTAACGTAATAATTCCCTGTCCCTGAATAGATTATTCGGGGACACCTGCTTAATCACTTATATCTACTGTTGTCTCTGCAACATCAAATCTCCTATCAGTAGTAAGGTAATATTATGATTTCAGGAATTTTAGTATCCCCAGGTTTTGCTTTTGGTCAGGCTCTCATCCTCAAAGAAGATCCTATTGTTGTCAGCACCCGTAAAATCACTGACGAGCAAATTGATAAAGAGATCCAAAACTTCATTGATGGACGTAACAAATCAGCTGAGCAGCTTAGCCTTATCAAAGATAAAGCAGAAAAAAATCTTGGTGCGGAAAAAGCTGAGATTTTTGAAGGTCATATCATGCTGCTGGAAGATGAAGAATTAGAGCAAGAAATTGTCTCTCTCATCAAAGGCGATAAAAAAACCGCAGATGCGGCGGTATACTCAGTCATTGAAGACCAAGCCCAAGCATTAGAAGCATTAGACGACGAATACCTAAAAGAGCGTGCCGCTGACGTACGCGATATTGGTAAACGACTGCTCAGAAACATTCTGAATATGCCGATTGTGGATTTAAGTGCAATCACCGAAGAAGTTATTTTAGTCGCCCCAGATTTGACACCATCCGAAACCGCTCAGTTAAACTTAGACAAAGTATTAGGTTTTATCACTGACCTCGGTGGTCGTACTTCCCATACCTCTATCATGGCTCGTTCACTGGAAATTCCTGCGATTGTCGGTACCACCGATGCGACCAGCAAAGTGAAAAGCGGTGATTTTATTGTATTAGATGGCGTGAACAACACCATTTACCTCAATCCATCTGAAAGCGAAATTGATAAACTGAAAGCCTTCAGAAATGAATACCAGCAAGAAAAAGAAGAGCTGGCAAAATTAAAAGATTTACCGGCAATGACCTTAGACGGTCATCAAGTTGAAGTCTGTGCAAACATCGGTACTGTGCGTGATGTTGCAGGTGCTGAGCGTAATGGCGCAGAAGGTGTAGGTCTATACCGCACTGAATTCTTATTCATGGATAGAGACGCTCTGCCAACAGAAGAAGAGCAATTCCAAGCATATAAAGCTGTAGCAGAAGCCATGGGCAGCCAAGCCGTGATTGTACGTACAATGGATATTGGTGGTGATAAAGACTTACCTTACATGAACTTACCGAAGGAAGAGAACCCATTCCTTGGCTGGCGTGCAATTCGTATTTGTCTTGACCGCAAAGAAATTCTACACTCTCAATTAAGAGCTATTTTAAGGGCGTCTAAATTTGGTAAACTGCGTATCATGTTCCCGATGGTTATTTCTGTCGAAGAAGTTCGAGAACTGAAAGCAGAACTTGAGATGCTTAAAGAGCAGCTACGAGAAGAAGGCAAAGCCTTTGATGAAGCGATTGAAGTCGGTATTATGGTGGAAACGCCAGCTGCAGCAATCATTGCTCATCATTTGGCGAAGGAAGTTGATTTCTTTAGTATTGGGACGAATGATCTCACTCAATACACTTTAGCGGTTGACCGTGGTAATGAGCTGATTTCACACCTTTATAATCCTATGTCTCCAGCCGTCTTGAACTTGATTAAACAAGTGATTGACGCTTCTCACGCGGAAGGTAAATGGACGGGTATGTGTGGTGAATTAGCAGGTGATGAACGTGCGACCTTATTGCTGTTAGGCATGGGGCTGGACGAATTTAGTATGAGCGCAATCTCAATTCCTCGTATCAAAAAGCTGATTCGTAATGCGAATTTTGCAGATACTCAAGCGCTAGCGGAACAAGCACTTGCTCAACCAACAGCCGATGAATTGATGAAACTTGTCGATACCTTTATCCAAGAAAAAACGTTATGCTAACAGCAGCACATTAGTTCGGTCCCATATAAAACGATTAGGAGAAGGTCCATGGGTCTGTTTGACAAACTGAAATCACTAGTTTCGGAAGACAAGAGTAGCAGTGGCAATATTGAAATCATCGCGCCATTATCAGGCGAGATAGTCAATATTGAAGATGTACCAGACGTTGTGTTCGCAGAAAAAATTGTTGGTGACGGTATTGCTATCAAGCCTTCTGGCAACAAAATTGTGGCTCCGGTTGATGGTACAATCGGTAAAATCTTTGAAACTAACCATGCGTTTTCTATTGAATCTGATGATGGTATCGAACTGTTTGTTCACTTCGGTATTGATACTGTTGAACTCAAAGGCGAAGGCTTTAAACGTATCGCAGAAGAAGGTCAATCTGTGAAAAAAGGCGACGTTGTCATTGAGTTTGACTTAGCCCTGTTAGAAGAAAAAGCAAAATCAGTTCTGACTCCAGTTGTTATTTCAAACATGGACGAGATCAAAGAGCTGAATAAATTAAGCGGTACCGTGACTGTGGGTGAAACAGTCATTATGCGTATTAAGAAATAATTGCGCTAAACCTTAAAAAGCAGCTTAATAACAAACCACCAGCGACATTTTTGCCCTGGTGGTTTTTTGTTGGGTTCTATTTTCTAGTCGTTGATTTATCAAAAAACGTTTACTTATCAAAAACACCTGTCGACAAATAGCGATCACCACGGTCACAAATAATCGCCACAATCACCGCATGAGGGTTCTCTTTTGCTACACGCAACGCACCCGCTACCGCTCCGCCAGAACTTACACCACAGAAAATACCTTCACGTTTTGCTAAAGCACGCATCGTATCTTCAGCTTCTTGCTGATTAATATCGAGTACAGTATCCACTAATTCACTGTCAAAAATCCCCGGTAAATATTCTGGAGACCAACGACGAATCCCTGGGATTTGGCTCTTTTCAGCGGGTTGTAAGCCCACAACTTCCACATCTTGTGATTGGCTTTTTAAGTAACGACTCACGCCAGTGATGGTGCCTGTTGTCCCCATACTGGACACAAAATGGGTAATTCGCCCTGCTGTTTGTTGCCAGATCTCGGGTCCTGTAGTTTTAAAATGGGCTAAAGGATTATCAGGGTTATTAAATTGGTCTAAAACCTTCCCTTCGCCTCGCTTAGCCATCTCTTGAGCTAAGTCCCTCGCCCCTTCCATTCCTACTGTCGTACTCACTAAAATAAGTTCTGCACCATAAGCTTGCATAGACGCTTTACGCTCTTGGCTCATGTTATCCGGCATTAACAGCTTCAGTTTGTAACCTTTCACCGCAGCAATCATCGCTAAAGCGATCCCTGTATTGCCACTGGTGGCTTCAATAAGCGTATCTCCCGGTTTGATCTCCCCGCGTTTTTCCGCTTCGTTGATCATCGAAAATGCCGCTCTATCTTTTACTGAACCGGCAGGGTTATTTCCTTCAAGCTTTACCCAGATTTCAGCATCCAAACCTTCCGTTAGACGTTGCAAGCGAACCAACGGCGTATGACCAATAAACTGTTCCAACGTTGACACTGTGTTTTTCCTTATAATAATTTTTTATTGATTGATAATATAATTAACAATTAATTCTAAAATCAATCATCCCTTATTAATCTACGCGCTTTTAGCTAGAGAGGGGAAAAATAATGGCTCTTTACCCTGATAAATTTGTGTTTGTTGGCTGCCGAGATAGTAATTTTCGCCCCTTGTAGGAACAGTACGCGCATCCTGCCATACCACGGATAAGGTTTCCTCATTCCAGCCTAAAGGTTGCACCGTTAATTGCCAAAAATGGCCGCGAGGGCCCGATTCAATGATCCTTACTGGCAATTGGTGTTGTTCATCCCTTTCTTTCTGCAAACGAATATCCCAAGGGCGAATAAACACATCAACCTCCCCTTGCTGAGCACTAACCTGCGCGAGTGGGAAGGTAAAGTTCGCTATCTGCAACTGTGAACCGCGGATCTGTCCAGGGATTTTGTTAACCTCCCCCATGAATTCAAGCACAAAACGCGTTTCCGGTGATTGCCAAATTTCATTTGGAGTACCGACTTGTTCAATATGCCCTTGGCTCATCACGACTATGCGATCTGCAACTTCCATCGCTTCCTCTTGGTCATGAGTCACGAATACACTCGTGAATTTCAACTCTTCATGAAGCTGACGCAACCAACGACGTAATTCAATACGCACTTGCGCGTCTAGTGCACCAAACGGTTCGTCTAACAGCAAAATTTGCGGCTCTACCGCTAATGCTCTTGCCAATGCTACCCGCTGTTTTTGTCCACCAGAAAGCTGAGAAGGAAAACGCTCAGCCAAATGGGCTAATTGCACCATCTCAAGCAGCGCCATTGCTTTTTGCTTAATCGCTGCTTTTGAGGGTCGCTGTTTTCGAGGTAATACCGTCAAACCAAACGCCACATTCTCGAATACCGTCATATGGCGAAATAGCGCATAATGCTGGAAAACGAAACCGACATGCCTATCTTTCGCATGGACTTGGCTTACATCTTGACCATGGAAACGTAACGAACCGTGGCTTTGTTGCTCTAGCCCCGCAATAATCCGCAACAAGGTGGTTTTCCCAGAGCCAGATGGCCCCAACAATGCCACCATTTCCCCTGAGCCGATATCCAATGAGATATTGTTCAGCACTGATGTTTTACCAAACAATTTACCAACATGATTAATTTCAATACTCATAATTAATGGACTCCTGACTCAGTTTGCTGCCGGCTTAAATGCCATTGCAAAGCACTTTTCACAATCAAGGTAATAATCGCTAATAACGCTAAAATAGCCGCAGCCGTGAACGCACCTACCGTATTGTAATCTTGATGAAGCAACTCAACTTGCAGAGGCAATGTGTAAGTTTCACCACGAATAGCGCCCGATACCACAGACACCGCACCAAATTCGCCAATGGCACGCGCATTGGTTAATACCACGCCATAAAGCAGCGCCCAGCGAATATTAGGTAGAGTGACTCGCCAAAACATTTTCCAACCCGAAGCACCCAATAATGTTGCTGCTTCGTCCTCTTGGCTTCCCTGACTTAGCATCAATGGCACTAACTCCCTGACGACAAATGGGCATGTCACAAAAATAGTCACTAACGCCATTCCCGGCCATGAAAACATCACCTGAATATCAAAGCCTTCTAACCAGCCACCAAACCAACTATTCGAACCGTAAAAGAGTAAATAGAGTAGCCCTGCCACGACCGGCGAAACCGCAAAAGGAATATCAACTAAGGTCAATAACAACTGGCGCCCTGGAAACTGAAAACGCGTCACCAACCATGCCAACATCACGCCAAAAACCAAGTTAACAGGCACTGTGATCAACGCGATAAGAATCGTTAATCCGATGGCATGGAGCATATCTGGGTTGCTTAAGTTGACGAGTACTTCACCTAATCCCTTCTCAAATGCCGTGATAAAAATCCAGATAATTGGCACCACCAGCAGCAATACCGAAAAAAATAGCCCAATTCCAATGAGTGCCCATTTTCCCCAGTTGATATTTCTGCGTTGAGTGACTGGAAATGGTGTGACTTGTCCCATTAATGCCCTCCTAAGCGTTTACCAAAGCGGCTTTGGATTACATTCACCGTGAATAAAAGAAGCAGTGATACCGCTAAAATTACCGAGGCAATCGCACTAGCGGCAGGGTAATCAAACTGTTGCAATTGGCTGAAAATCATTAAGGAGACCACCTCCGTTTGCCACGCAATGTTTCCGGCGATAAAAATAATCGCCCCAAATTCACCAAGGCTGCGTGTAAAAGATAAAACGGTTCCCGCTATTAGTGCAGGAGAAACTTCCGGTAACACAACACGGCGGAACGTTTGCCAGCGTGTTGCACCTAGCGTTTGTGCAGCTTCTTCGTATTCAGGTCCTAACTCTTCCAGTACAGGCTGAACCGTTCTGACCACAAAAGGAATGCTGGTAAAAGCCATCGCGACGGCGATACCTAACCAAGTATTTACCACTTTGATATCGAACTGATGCAGATACTGTCCATACCAGCCCGATGTGGCAAATAAGGTCGCAAGAGTCAGCCCAGCGACCGCCGTAGGAAGTGCGAAAGGTAAATCTACCAATCCATCTAGGAACAAGCGACCAGGAAAGCGATAACGCGTTAAAATCCATGCCAGCAACATGCCGAAAACCGCATTAAACAGGCTTGCGACCAGAGCCGCCAATAAAGTTACTTTATAAGCAGCAACCACTTGAGGGTAACTGATCACAGCCCAATACTGCTGCCATGTCATATCGGAAAGCTGCACTACGAGAGCGCTTAAAGGCAATAGCAAAATCAAACAAACGAAAAACAAGCTGCTGCCTAACGTCAGTCCGAAACCGGGTAAAAACCGCTTTCCTGATTTACGCATTAACGACGACCTTGTTCCATAAGTTGATCAAATTCCCCGCCCGTCGAAAAGTGGTCATTCATCACATTGTTCCAGTTGCCAAATTGTGATTCCACCGTAAATAGCTGAGTTGACGGAAATTTGCCTTTATTCGCTTCCATCACCTGTTTGTCATTCACGCGGTAATTAAAGCGAGTAATAATATTTTGTGCCTCAGGTGTGTAGAGGTAATTCAAGTAGGCTTTTGCCGCTTTTTCTGTGCCATTTTTTTGCACATTTTTGTCAATCCACGCGACTGGGAATTCCGCCAAAATATCGACCGGAGGCACAATCACTTCGTAGTCGGATTCGCCATATTGACTACGGATGTTATTTACTTCTGACTCAAAGCTAATTAAAACATCCCCTAACCCTCGCTCGATAAATGATGTCGTTGCACCACGACCGCCCGTATCAAACACTTCAACGTTTTTCAGGAATTGCTGCATTTTTTCGCGTGTTTTAGGGCTATCTTTACCATTTTCTTGGTTAAATGCTCCCCATGCGGCAAGGTAGGTATAGCGACCATTTCCCGACGTTTTGGGGTTTGGAAATACCAGTTTCACGTCACTGCGTGCAAGGTCGTCCCACGTTTTAATGCCTTTCGGATTGCCCTTACGAACTAAAAACGCCATTGTCGAATAATAAGGGGAGCTATTATTCGGTAAACGCGCTTGCCAATCTGCCGGGATTAATTGCCCTTTATCGTGGAGAATTTGCACATCAGTCACTTGGTTAAACGTCACCACATCCGCTTTTAGCCCTTGCAAAATGGCCAACGCTTGCTTCGATGAGCCCGCGTGAGACTGCTTGATTGTCAGTGGATCATTAGGGTTTTCCTGCGCCCACTGTTTTTCAAATTCAGGGTTTAACGCCGCAAATAGCTCTCTTGAAATATCATAGGAACTATTCAGTAATTCAGCCGCCGTCAGGGATGCGCTACTCATTAACGAAAACATCGCCAAACTCGCTAAGCCTGTATTTTTAAAAATTGATTTTTTCATATGATCCCTACTCGTGACTAAACCCAAACATGATCTAAAAAACAATGTATATGTTTTGGTTATAACTTTGTAGTTATCAATCATCTTTTGATATATCAAGTTGGAATAACAAAGAGGTTATAGCAATAAGCCATAAAATTCAGAGGAAATTTAAGACGTTAATGTAATGAGGAAGGTTCATTTAAGCCTAGAATAAAACGTTAAGAATAAACATGCATACTTGCCAAACCTAATTGTAGTGTGTATCGTGTGTGTGTCAGTTAACGAGATGGAGGGATCTTGAAAAGTTCGGAGCTGATAAATATGTTAGAAAATAATGGATGGAAATTAGAGCGAGTTAAAGGGAGTCATCATCAATTTTCTCATCCAGACTTTTCAATTGTTATCACAGTCCCGCATCCTCGAAAGGATTTAAAGATAGGTACACTTAATCAAATTCTTAAAGCGGCTAAACTGAAACATTAATTAAAGACGCGCTCTTTTAACACGCTCCGAGCGCTATCTTTATGGAGACAAAACATGCTATACCCAGCCTTTATTGAAATTGATCATGATGGTAGTGCGAGTGGTTGGTTTCCAGATATTGAAGGTTGTACTTTTGCTGGCGACAATATTGAAAATGCTTACACTGATGCAAAATCAGCACTCGATGCCCACTTTGAATTATTAAGTGAAAAAGGGTTTGAAATTCCTGAGCCAAAATCTCAGCAAGAGCATCTAAATCGTACAAAAGATGAATATCAAAATGGTCTTTGGTTATTCGTTGATATCGACATGGATAAATATGATGGACGTGCAGAAAGGATTAATATTACGCTACCTCATCGCTTACTACATCGTATTGATACGCTAGTTAAAGCCAATCCCGAGTATGGAAGCCGCAGTGGATTCATTGCTGCCGCAGCACGTAAAGAACTCCAAAAAACCGATCAGTAAACACTTTCAAGCTGCCGCTATCTGCGACAGCTTGAATTGTCTCGATAAGATTATAGGGATAATAATCTTTCAATTGATGGCGCGTAATAATAGCTACCAGAAACGGCTTTCGTCATACGCAGCAGATCATCATATTTACCATCAGTTTCACCAAACATGCTCAGCAATTGTTGTTCAATATTATGGATGGTTGCGCAGTAGGCAATAAAGAATAAACCATGTTTACCGCTTGCTGTGCCGTATGGCAGGCTATGGCGCATCACAGAAAGCTCTTCCCCCTCTTCTTCAATCACTACGCGAGAAACGTGAGATGTTTTATTACGTGCATCTTCGTCTAATTCAACGCTATCGTGTTTAGTACGACCAATCATTTTCTCTTGTTCATGCTCAGAGAAACGAGACCATTTTTTCAGGTCATGCTCATAGCGTTGTACCATGACATAGCTACCACCAATGTCATCGCCTTGATTAATCAACGTCACTTCAGCAATTTCTTCGCCTTGAGGGTTTTCTGTACCATCAATGAAACCGCTTAAATCTCTATCTTCAACCCAACGGAAACCATGAATTTCTTCAACCACTTCAATGGATGAACCAAATGCTTTTAGCGCGGCTTGCGCCAGAGAAAAGTTAATATCATGACGTAATGATTGAATATGAATAAACATATCGCGCTGAGTCGCAGGCGCTAGCCCTTTGCCGAGCGTGCGAAATGGCTTTAATTCTGGTGAAACAGCGGAGTGTCCGAGCTGCTTCCAAACATCTGAACCAAATGCAATCACTGCACCAAGACGATCATCAGGGAATTTTGCTTGTAGTTTGGTTAATTCATCAACAAAAATCTTGCACCCTGATTTCACCTCTTCGAGCGACCCGGTCACCATGGCTTCAATAAAAATACCAAAACGACTATGTTCCTTCAAAATACCACTTTGGGAATGAGACATGCATAAACCCCTTAGAATGAATAAATTACACAAACCTATACTTTAAATTAGTTTATCGCATTAATAATGATTTTCACCTTGTTTTAACGCAAGAGTTGGTCAGTCTAGAAGATATCAGAAGGGTCTGATGCGAGAGGAGAATAAATATGAATATTATCAGCAGATTAAAACCGTAAATTATTGCCTATTAAATCGAATAACTTACGGTATTTTGTTCAAAACCTTAGCGAAGTAACTTATTTATGCCAAATAATTTGCGACACTTTCCATGTTTTCAACACTTCATCCGCAGGCATTAAATTCTCAGGACCTTGCCATTTTCCGCTGAATTTATAAACCACTTTGCTACTTTGCGGTGCAACACACAGTACCGTCGGCACATTATCAACCGCTTCCCCTAAGGAACATGAGCCGTAGGCTTTCTGGTAAATGTCGCTAAACTCAGTACCAATTTGGGTATCCCATTCAGTGAGCATATCCGGATCATTCACGACAATACGAGATACGGTGCCTTTTTCAGGACCAAAGACTTCGACCTCAACGTCTAAATCTTTCATGGCTTGAAACACAGAAACCATTTCACCATTTTCAAGCTGCAGGCCACCACGCACTGCGTAGCGGTCATCAAGTTGATTATTAATCACATCACGATCCATTGGGGTCAGACTTGTGATTGCCCCCACGCCCGATTCTGAAATCATCAGAGGGCTATGAAACCATGTGGATGGTGAAAATAGGCTTTTACCAGCACAACCCGATAGCATCACCGCGCCACCGAGTAGAGAAATTTTAAATAAGGTTACGAATGCGTTTTGGGACATATCATCCTCTTTAGCGGGTCATATAATGGATACTGAGACCGTCCATTTCATAAAAGATTCACGCTATTTAGCTAAACCTTCAAGAAAATAATCACCGGTAGTTTAGAAATCCACTTCGTGAGTCAATCTTTTGGAATAGATCAAACGCTCAGCTTGCTCTTCTTCATATAACATTTTTTCAAACATGCAGATTGCCGAATCAGCCTCTTCGCTGACCAATAATTCAATTCTGCCACAGCCACGGGCAATCAATTTTTTCTCTAAACGACTCACTAACGCGTTAGCAATACCGCGCCCGCGAAATTCAGGATGAACGGCTAAATACACAGCGGTACCACGAATTCCATCGTAGCCCCCCATAATGGTTCCGACCACTTCACCCGATACCTCGGCGACAAGGAAAAGATCGGCGCCACACTGTAGTTTACGCTCAATATCTAATTCAGGATCACCTGAAATTTCATTCAATTGGCAACGTTCCCACAATGTAAGCACTTCTTCATAATCATTTTGGCGAAATATGCGTATTTCCATCATCTTATCCGTTTGAGCTAAACTGTCTGCCATTATCACTGCTTTTGATACACAATCAATAATCAATATGCCTTTTTTACCTCAACGGGGTATACTTTACCCAATTTATTTCTCTCGACGGTTTTATTAAAAAAACAATGAATTACCCAGATATTGAACGCATAAAAGCCTATTTTCAAAGCTTGCAAGATACCATCTGCCAAAAAATCACAGAATTAGATGGCAAAGAAACCTTCCTTGAACAAACTTGGGAACGTACTGAAGGCGGTGGTGGACGCAGCCGAGTCTTAACCCAAGGTGCACTTTTTGAACAAGCTGGCGTGAATTTTTCACATATCAAAGGTGAAAAAATGCCCGCTTCAGCGACTGCACATCGCCCGGAGTTAACAGGGCGTAGCTACCAAGCCATGGGCGTTTCATTAGTTATCCACCCTCTCAACCCTTATATACCGACCACACATGCCAATGTGCGCTTTTTCATTGCTGAAAAAGAAGGTGCCGATCCCGTTTGGTGGTTTGGTGGTGGCTTCGACTTAACCCCCTATTATGGATTTGAAGAAGATGCAGCCCATTGGCATACCGTCGCTAATGAGCTTTGCACCCCTTATGGAGCAGAGATTTACCCTAAATTCAAACAGTGGTGCGATGACTATTTCTTCTTAAAACATCGTAATGAGCCTCGTGGTATCGGCGGATTATTTTACGATGATCTCAACCAATGGGACTTTGAGTCTTGTTTCTCATTCACACAGGATGTTGGCAATGGCTTTTTACAAGCTTATGTACCCATTGTCGAAAAACGTCGAGAGATCCCATGGGGTGAGCGTGAACGCCAATTCCAACTATATCGTCGTGGGCGCTACGTAGAATTTAATCTTGTCTGGGATAGAGGCACACTCTTTGGCTTGCAAAGCGGCGGGCGCACAGAGTCCATTTTGATGTCTATGCCACCATTAGTGCGTTGGGAATATGATTACCATCCAGAAGCGGGTAGCCCAGAAGCTAAGCTATGTACCGACTTTTTGGTCACTGGCAAAGATTGGCTCACACACAATAAATAGTACAAACTTTTGTAATTAATCAGATTTCTATCTGCTAGTTATGTTAATAAAAATTAGCAGATATTGATTTAATTACTTAATTATCATGTAGTTACAATAAAATCACAACCGTTTATGATTCCATTTCGTCAAACAAAATGGAGTTATAAATGAATCAGATACTTGGTCGTTCACTATTATCACCTAGCTTAATCTCTCACTTCTATCAAGAAAGCCAATGCAATGATTTAAAATCTACCTTATTTCATATCAATGACATCATGAGCCGCACTTACTCTGAAGAAGATGTGAATTATCAACGTCAATTATTGGCTAGCGCTTGTAACATTACCGGCGGCACTTATAACCGAGTGATCCGTGATGCCCAACAACGTGTAGAGAATTACACTCACAACCACTCTAGCCTACCGATTTGTCGACGCGAAGAAATGCCAGCTGATGAGCATATGGCACATAACGATTTCGCCGTTATTATGCGAGAAGAGGATAAGGTGGCACCGACTGAGCCAGCACATCGCGTGTTCGCTGCTATTGGATTGATCCGCTCATTCCTTAAGGAGAAACTCAATATTGATCAGATGTTTGGTTGTGATGCTGATATCAATGCGGTTATCCATTATGACAAAAACTATTCCAATGCATTTTGGAATTCTCAAGCTATTTTCTTTGGGGATGGTGATGGAACTGTTTTTGGTCCGTTCTACAACGATATTGACATAATTGCTCACGAACTCGCTCATGGGTACATTAGCTCACAAGCTGACTTTGATTATGTCGATCAATCCGGTGCGTTAAATGAATCTGTCGCTGACGTATTAGGCATCATGGTGAAACAATATGTTCAAAAGCAAACCGCAACACAATCTAGTTGGTTGCTGGGTGAAAATTTGTTTATTGATAAGAGAAAAGGACCTGCATTACGCTCAATGAAAGAGCCTGGTACCGCTTACTATTTCACTAAATCAAATAATGACCCGCAAGTGGGACATATGGATCAATATCGCGATTTACCTCGCTATGTGGATAATGGCGGTGTGCATATCAACTCAGGTATTCCAAATAAAGCCTTCTACTTACTGGCAACAAGATTAGGCGGTTATTCCTGGGAAATAACAGGGAAAATCTGGGTTGCCGCGGTATCGGATCCAAGCGTCTCGAATACGGCGACGTTTATTGAATTTGCTCAGGCAACAATTCGTTCAGCAAAAAATCTGTTTGGTGATCAAATTGAATTAGCAACTCGCCAATGCTGGCTAGATGTTGGGTTACGTGTTCAATAAAAATGAAGTGTAATAAGTAATTTATACACCCTTGTCGGCCCACAAACAGGCTGACTTTTATTTAAAACTTTGATCGAAAATCATAATAAAAAGGCCAAGTACATACGAGTTTTAGGTCACTCATCCTCAGCCTTTTTTCACTTCAATATCTTTTATTTCGTCATTTACCCAATTAACGTTTTTTCTTTTTGCGTCCAGGCTGGGTAAATTTCTTTTTCGGCGGTTCCGCATTTGCTTTCGGCTTTTGGCTACCCACACCTGGTTTTCCTGCTACTTTCCCGCTACCGCTACGCGCTTGAGGTTTTGCCGCTTTTTTAGGTTTAACATCGGACTCTGATTTTTCAATCAAATTAAACAGCTCGATAAGCTCATCATCAGTTAAGTCGCGCCACTCACCCACAGGAATGCCCGTGAGCCTCACATTCATAATTCGCACGCGTTCTAACTTCGTGACTTCGTAACCAAAATGTTCGGTCATACGACGAATTTGACGGTTTAAACCTTGGACTAGCGTAATACGGAAAACAAACGGTGCCTCTTTTTTGACTTTACATTTCTTCGTCATGGTACCGAGAATTGGAACCCCCGCGCCCATGCCACGAATAAATTCATCAGTCACAGGCTTGTTCACTGTGACAATGTACTCTTTCTCGTGATCATTACCTGCGCGTAAGATTTTGTTCACTAAATCGCCGTGGTTCGTCAGGAAGATCAAACCTTGGGAATCTTTATCTAAACGACCGATTGGGAAAATACGGGTACTGTGATTCACATAGTCCACAATATTATCTTTTTCACCACTTTCGGTGGTACTGACAATCCCAACAGGCTTATTCAACGCGATCAAGACTAAATCTTCTTCATTGCGCGGTTCAATTAACTGACCATTGACCTTGACCACGTCTCCCGCGGAAACTTGGTCGCCAATGCCTGCGCGTTTACCGTTAATGAACACATTGCCTTGCTCGATATAACGATCAGCCTCACGTCTAGAGCAGATACCGCTCTCGCTAATGTATTTATTCAGGCGTGTGGTTGAATTGATTTCCATGGTTTTCCTCAGTCATTAAAACAACTTAAATTTTAGGGCTGTGGCGAGCTAATAAATAATAGTAAAAAGCCGTAACAACCTAATTGGGTTACGGCTTTAGTCTGTTTATCGCGCTAACAGTTGGCGATTAACGTTTTTTCAAGTGCTGCATCAGACGCTTACGTTTACGTAGCTGGGTTGGCGTCAGTTTATTTTTCTTATCTGCATATGGGTTTTCACCCTCTTTAAACAGAATACGAATTGGCGTTCCCATTACATTTAATGAACGACGGAAATAGTTCATTAAATAACGTTTATAGCTATCTGGTAAATCAGAAACTTGGTTACCGTGGATTACAACGATTGGTGGGTTATGACCCCCAGCATGCGCATATTTCATCTTCACGCGGCGACCGCGGATCAATGGTGGCTGATGTTCATCTTCCGCCATTTTCATAATACGTGTTAACAGTGCAGTACCAACACGACGAGTCGCTGACTCATACGCTTCTTGCACAGATTCAAACAAGTTACCCACGCCGCTACCATGTAGTGCGGAGATAAAGTGAATACGGGCAAAATCGACAAAACCAAGACGCAGTTCCAGCATATCTTTGACATGCTCGCGATCTTCAGGCTTCATGCCATCCCATTTATTCACTGCAATCACTAATGAACGACCTGCGTTCAAAATGAATCCTAGTAACGATAAATCTTGGTCAGAGATACCTTCACGGGCATCGATAACTAGCAAGACAACGTTAGCATCTTCAATCGCTTGCAGCGTTTTGATCACTGAGAATTTTTCTACAGTTTCAGTTACCTTACCGCGCTTACGCACCCCAGCGGTATCGATGAGAATATATTCACGCTCATCACGCTCCATTGGGATATAAATACTGTCACGGGTGGTACCCGGCATATCAAAGACGACCACACGGTCTTCACCGAGAATACGGTTAGTTAGGGTAGATTTGCCTACATTAGGACGCCCTACAATAGCCAGTTTTATTGGCAATGTACTTGGGTCGAAATCATCCTCTTCGTCTTCGGAGAACTCGCCCTCTGCTTCCAGCTCAGCCCAATATGCAGCATTCGCTTCTTCATCAGTAAGTTCGATTTCTTCGTCTTCAACCTCGATAAAAGGTTTTAAAGAGTGTTCAATTAACTGAGTGACGCCACGACCATGAGAGGCGGCAATAGGGTAAATTTCCCCAAGACCCAGTGAATAGAAATCACCAACAACGATATTGGCATCAATACCATCAGTTTTGTTGGCAACTAAATACGTTTTTTTCTTGCGGCTGCGTAAGTGCTTAGCGATGCCTTCATCCGCTGGCATTAAGCCTGCTCTTGCATCTACCATGAAAAGAACAACGTCAGCTTCTTCAATCGCTTGAAGCGACTGAGCCGCCATATGGGTTTCTACGCCCTCTTCTGTACCATCGATACCACCAGTGTCGATAATAATAAATTCGTGCCCTTCAACTTCTGCACGACCATATTTACGATCACGGGTCAGACCGGGAAAGTCCGCTACAAGTGCGTCACGGGTACGGGTTAATCGGTTAAATAACGTGGATTTTCCTACGTTTGGACGCCCAACCAGCGCTACGACGGGTATCATTCTTCAGTGCCTCACAACTTTAATTAACTAATAGAATTCTGAGGCTAAACTCAGAAAACAAAAAAACGAAACGGCCCCTGTATTCAGGAACCGTTTATTTTATCGATAAATTGTCTGCTTGTCAGAAAATTAACGTGTTAACAGGTAAACTGTTCCGTTTCTTGTCTGAACCATCAGTTTATCACTCGCAATGGCTGGGCGGCTGTGGATCCCTGAACTGTTCAGTTTATTTTGAGCCACAAAGCCACCTGTGCTGGTATCTAACCAGTGCAGATAACCTTCTTTGTCACCCACAACAATATAGCCGTTATAGACTTCTGGCGCAGATAATCCACGGTTCAGTAACTGATCTTGCGTCCATAATGTCACGCCATCGCTCTTACGAACAGCCAGCACGCGGTCAGTCTGGTCAACTAAATACAGGGTATCGCCCGATAGCACCATGTCATTGATGGAGCCTAAATCACGCTTCCATAACATTTGACCAGAACGCATGTCCAGCGCCGCTAATGTGCCGTTATAGGCGATCGCGTACACTTTGCCATCATCAATCACAGGCGTCATATCCACATCGTTCAGACGACCAATTTCTGTCGAGCTGGTGACTAAAGAGATGCGTTGTTGCCAAATTAATTGACCTTGGGACAATAGAACTGCACTCACTCGACCGTTATCACCACCAACGATAGCTGCACCAAATGCAACCGCAGGCGCAGACTCACCGCGTAATGACAGTGATGGAGTATCCATATTCACTGTCCACTTAATCGCGCCTGTCGCTGTATCCAGCGCTTGTAATTGACCATTGCTCGTGTGGATGACCACCATGTCGCCACTCACGACAGGCTTGGACAAGGCTTCGCCAGCCACTTCCACATCCCACAATACTTCACCATTTTCTTTATTTAGCGCGATAACTGTACCACGCTCAGTGCCGATGAAAATTTTGTCATCAGAAATGGTCAAGCCACCAGACAGTAACGCAGATAAATTGGCAGAAAGAAAACCAGTACGTTTTGATAAATCGACAGACCACAGTTCTTTACCGCTATCAAGTTCTAGCGCTTTAACTAAGCCTTTACGATCCGCAGCGTAAATTGCTGAACCATCCCACACAGGAGAAAGTTCAGAATAAAACTGCTCAACACCATTACCGACGGATTTATCCCAAACAATAGAAGGTGTAAATTGATTCTCAACCTGTGGTAATGGCGCCATCACAATAGAATCAGTTTCGCTGGAACAACCGGCAAGTAAAGCTGAAGCAACCAGGCCTACCAAAAGAGTTTTGCGCAACTGCATAGTGTGTCGTTTCCTTTCTTCTTATGAATTAGATACGTTGTTCAATTTCAGAGTCAAAATACCTCTGAGTGATTGAGAACCTTCACTTTCTAACCCCTGAGTGTATGCCGCTTTAGCGCCGGATTTATCACCCTTATGGAGTAAAGCATCCCCACGGACATCCTGTGCCGTAGCTTGCCATGACTTACCTTGGATCTTAGCAACAGAGGCGATAGCCGCATCCGCATTACCGAGTGCAAGTTGGATACGCGCTAAACGCAGGTTAATCACATCTTGCAAATCAACGGTTTTTGCTTTCGCTAATGCGTCAGTCAGTGCTTTCTCAGCACCTGCTAAATCGCCTTTATCAGCAAAAACTTGCGCCAGCTCCAGCCCAGTCATTGAACTGTAAACGTCGTTAGTTTCTGCTGCAAATTTTTGTGCAGCTTGAATACCTTCAGCTGAACCTGAACGTAACTGAGTATTGACGGCCTCGTATTTTGCTGCACTTTCTTGCAACACATTCGACTTGTGTGATTGCCAATAGTTCCAACCAAACACACCACCGACACCAATAACCAGTCCAACCACTAAAGCAACGCCGTTGTTAGCGAAAAAACGTTTGATCGCCTCAACTTGATCTTGTTCGTTTGTATAGACTTCCACTTGTCTCTCCTTAACCTAACAGCGTGGCGATACGCGATGCCATTAGTTGCTGTGAAATAGTTTCTTGCTCACCAGTACGTAAATCTTTCAACGTCACTTGGCTATTATTGATTTCGTCTTCACCTAAGATCAGAGCAATTTTTGCCCCTTGCTTATCGGCACGCGCGAGCTGCTTCTTAAAGTTACCACCGCCGTGGTTAGTCATTAAACGCAGAGTTGGCAGTTCATCACGTACTTTTTCTGCAACTAACAATGCAGCTTGTTGGCTATTTTCACCAAAAGAAGCCAGATACACATCGGCAACGGAGGTATCTGCGGTAAACTCTGGATTCACTTCTTGAACCAGCAGAACCATGCGCTCCATACCCATTGCAAAGCCAACCGCTGGTGTTGCACGACCGCCCAGTTGTTCAACCAGACCATCATAACGACCACCCGCACAGACCGTACCTTGGGAACCTAGCGCAGTTGTCACCCACTCAAACACAGTGCGGTTATAGTAGTCTAAACCACGCACCAAGCGTTGGTTAACACGGTATTTAATACCCGCGTTATCTAATAATTTGCACAGTCCATCAAAATGCTCGCGAGATTCCGCATCCAGATAATCAAACAGCGCCGGTGCATCATTTAATAATGCTTGAACGTCTTGGTTTTTAGAATCCAGTACACGCAGAGGATTGCTGTACATACGACGTTTGCAATCTTCATCCAGCTTATCTTTGTGCTGTTCCAGGAAAGCGACTAACGCATCACGGTAGTTTGCGCGAGCTTCTAATGAACCGATTGAGTTGAGTTCCAGCGTAACATGCTCGCTGATCCCAAGTGCACGCCACCAGCGCGCAGTCATTAAGATCACTTCCGCATCAATATCAGGACCTGCCAGACCAAACACCTCAGCACCTAGCTGATGGAATTGGCGATAGCGACCTTTCTGTGGACGCTCATAACGGAACATTGGCCCTAAATACCATAAGCGCTGTTCCTGATTGTACAGCAAACCATGCTCAATACCGGCACGGACACAACCTGCGGTATTTTCTGGGCGCAGTGTGAGGCTCTCTTCGTTACGGTCGTTGAAGGTATACATCTCTTTTTCAACAACGTCAGTCACTTCACCAATCGCCCGTTTAAATAACGGGGTCTGCTCTACAATCGGGGTACGAATTTCGCTAAAACCATAACCCTGTAAAATATTCTTCAATGTTGCTTCGATTTTTTGCCACACTCGAGTATCTGCTGGCAAGTAGTCATTCATGCCTCGGATGGCTTGGATATTTTTTCCCACTTTATTTCTCTATTTTCAGAATTACATAAGGTCGATTATAAGAGCGAAATGTCATCAGGTTCAATCAACAAACTGCAAAACCACCGTGGAATCGGGAATTATCTGTTGATTTTGGTCGCTATGGCGTAATTTTAAGAAAAAATGACCGCGATTAACACTGCTAATCACGGTGATAAATAAAAAACTGACTCATGATGAGCCAGTTTCTAAATATTATTTATCTATCTGATTAACATTTATTCGCATGCTTTCGTCTAGCATTGCCGCTTTGGCTCGAATTTTAGCTTCTAGCTGATCAATAATGTTGTCATTATCAAAACGCTCTTTTTGACGAATACCATCTTCGTAGAATCCACTCTTGGTTTTCGCACCCGCGACACCCAATGTGGACACTTCAGCTTCACCAGGACCATTCACAACACAACCGATGATAGACACATCCATTGGCGTGATAATGTCTTCAAGTCGCTGTTCTAACGCATTCACCGTGCCAATCACGTCAAACTCTTGGCGTGAACAGGTTGGGCAAGCAATAAAGTTAATACCGCGGGAGCGAATACGCAGCGACTTCAGAATATCGAAGCCTACTTTGACTTCTTCAACGGGGTCAGCGGCAAGGGAAATACGCAGTGTATCCCCAATACCTTCAGAGAGCAGCATACCTAAACCGATAGCTGACTTCACAGAACCTGAGCGCGCACCGCCCGCTTCAGTAATGCCTAGATGAAGTGGTTGGTCAATTTTTTGAGCAAGCAGACGATATGAACCCACAGCAAGGAATACATCAGAGGCTTTCACACTGACTTTAAATTGATCAAAGTTCAATCTATCCAAAATATCCACATGGCGCATGGCTGATTCAACCAACGCTTCTGGTGTCGGTTCACCGTATTTTTCTTGAATATCTTTTTCTAGCGAGCCGCCATTCACCCCAATACGAATAGGAATATTGTAATGACGAGCGCAGTCAACCACTTGGCGAATTCGCTCTTCACTACCGATATTTCCTGGGTTGATACGCAGGCAATCAACACCATATTCAGCCACTTTTAAGGCAATACGGTAGTCAAAGTGAATATCAGCGACCAGAGGGACATCAACTTGCTGTTTGATTAATTTAAAGGCTTCTGCGGCATCCATCGTGGGTACTGATACGCGCACAATATCTACCCCAACACGTTCAAGGGCTTTAATTTGGCGAACAGTGGCTTCGACATCGGTTGTACGGGTATTGGTCATTGATTGAACAGCGATAGGTGCGCCGTCGCCAACAGGAACATTACCGACATAAATACGGGTGGATTTGCGTCTTTTGATTGGTGATTCGTTATGCATTTTTGTTTAATTCTCCGAACATCCATGTGCTCATTTTAATACCATGGCGCTCTTTAATATCATGGCATAGTGTATGGTCATTGCTTTAACGCGCCCCACTATACACAAGAAAGCAAACTATAAACTATCACAAAGAGTGTTTTAGGATATAGTTTGCTTCTTTAATTTCGTAATATTTTTATGCTTCTGGCAACTTAAATTTCGCAGAACGTTTCGCTTTGATAAAGCGGCTTAAATCAACGTTTTTACCTTGGAATTGCACCGTCACATTGGCTGGTGCACCGATGTTTAAACGGTAAGGTTGTGCACCATCAAGTTCTAATTTGTCGCCGTTATTTTTCATGCCGCTAAATAAAACTTTATTGTTTGCGTCACGAATTTCTAGCCAACATTGACCAGAGAAACTTAACGTTAAACCATTACCTGTTGCGGCTGGCATATCCGTTGTTTGAGAAGCATCTCCTTGAGCTCTGTCTACTGAAGGCGTTGTTTGCGGCGCATTCGGCAGTGGGATCGTTCTCACCCCTTCCGCATCGGTATTCGCTGCTGTTTGGGTGTCTGTCAATACTGGTGCAGGGTCGACCAGTGGATCGGTTTGCACAGCGCTATTGTCAGTTGCAAGTGGCATATCAACCGCAATATTGTTCACGGGTTCGCTGGAATCTTGTTGAACCAATGCTTCATTTTGGTTCGCCATGGTTAACAGGTCTTTCTGCTGGGCATTATGTTCTTGCCACCACCAAATACCCACCATCGCGATAAGTACAATGACAATCAACCACGTTAATTTCATTAGCCAACCTTCGCGTTTTTTACGCTTTTTGCCTAATGAGTAGCTGTGCATTGGAGAAACATTGGGAGACTGTGCGGGAACATCACTTTTTAAGAGTGTGGCAAGATCGTTTTCAGGAATTCCGACCATTCGTGCATATAGACGAATATAACCACGTAAAAACGTTGGCTCTACGCCCGCAGGATGAATATCTTGTTCTATTTCCTTTACCGTACTCACTTTAAGACACAGTCGCTCCGCAACCGCTTCTTGCGTTAGACCCATACGCTCGCGAGCGCGGGATAATAATTGCCCTACAGTGATAGAAGTTTGTTCGGTATTATTTTCGATAGTCATTAGCTGGCAACACTATTTCCAAGTTTAATAAATATAAAGCAGATTTTACGCTACTTTACCCGTCTGATTACGTCATAGTTTCCAACAACAATAGAGAAGATATGCCGCTTTAATTATTGTAGGCGAACCAGGGCGTTTTGCCTAACCATAAAACGCCCCGAATTATAACCTAACTCACTGATTAGATATTATCTATATATCAGACTGATTTTACCTGGATAGGTTCCCCAGCAAGGCGTTTTTTCAAGGTACGTTTCGTCCTATCAATAACATCCCCTGCTAGTTGCCCACATGCAGCATCAATATCATCACCACGAGTCTTGCGAACTATAGTCGTAAAACCGTATTCCATCAATACCTTAGAGAATCGATCAATTCGGCTGTTGGAACTGCGACCATATGGCGCTCCCGGGAACGGGTTCCATGGGATCAAGTTGATTTTGCTTGGTGTGTTTTTCAAACATTCTGCGAGTTGGTGGGCTTGTTCAACGCTATCGTTAATATGATCAAGCATCACATATTCAACTGTGACACGTCCCGCATTCGCATTGGATTTCGTTAAATAACGATTCACACTGGCTAAGAATGTTTCGATATTATATTTCTTATTGATTGGTACGATGTCATCACGCACATCGTCCGTTGGTGCATGCAGAGAAATAGCCAGCGCAACATCAATCATATCGCCTAACTTATCCAGTGCAGGAACCACGCCTGAGGTGGAAATTGTTACGCGGCGTTTTGACAGACCGAAACCAAAATCATCTAACATGATTTCCATCGCAGGAACCACGTTATTTAAGTTCAATAACGGCTCACCCATCCCCATCATCACCACGTTGGTGATAGGACGGCGACCGCTAGACTTCAGCGAACCGATAATTTTAGCTGCACGCCAAACTTGTCCGATAATTTCGGAAACACGCAAGTTACGGTTAAAACCTTGCTGCGCGGTAGAACAGAATTTACATTCCAGTGCACAGCCAACTTGAGAAGAGACACACAGTGTTGCGCGATCAGCTTCAGGGATATACACCGTTTCAACCAGTTGATCACCCACTTTGATAGCCCACTTAATTGTGCCATCGGATGAACGTTGTTCATCAGCCACTTCAGGTGCTCTAATCTCTGCGACTTCTGTTAATTTCGCGCGTAGCACCTTGTTGATATCGGTCATTAGTTCGAAATCATCGTAGCAATAGTGGTAAATCCACTTCATCACTTGGTCTGCACGGAACGGTTTTTCGCCGAGCTCAGCAAAAAATTCGCGCATCTGCTTGCGGTTTAAATCGAGCAGGTTAATTTTTTGACCGCTTTTTTCTGGCTGCCCATTTTTTTCTGGCATAGCAGATACAGCAGAAGGAGTTGCACATTGTGCATTGGTAGTCATATCAGACATTGAGTTTGCCTCGTTATTACACTTTCGGCAGTGCGAAAAGCACGACGTAAATTGGGATTGCGATTAGTCGGGACGACTAAAAAATAAATCACCCTGTTAACGCGATGATTAACAGGGCGACATATTGTACAAATATTATAACAATAATGCTAATGCATTATTGAGAACGCCTTAGCGTGGGCAGATTTCGTCAGCAGCGAAGAAATATGCGATTTCACGTGCAGCAGACTCTTCTGAATCTGAACCGTGAGTTGCGTTTTCAGTGAAGCTATCTGCGTAGTCAGCACGTAAAGTACCCGCTAATGCGTTGTCTGGGTTAGTTGCGCCCATCAGGTCACGGTGACGTTGGATTGCGTTTTCGCCTTCTAACACTTGTAACATGATTGGACCAGAAGTCATGAATTCAACCAGACCATCAAAGAAAGGACGACCTTTGTGCTCAGCGTAGAAGCCTTCAGCTTGTTCACGAGTCAGGTGCATCATTTTAGCAGCAACGATTTTGAAGCCTGCGCTTTCAAAACGGTTGTAAATTGCACCGATGACGTTTTTCTTAACTGCGTTTGGTTTGATGATAGAAAATGTACGTTGAACAGCCATAAATAACCTCTTAGCGATTGACTTGACTTTTACTCTTTATTCTCTGCTTTGTTTCTCTTATTTAACCCAATGTTTCCACTAGAATTTCAAGAGGGGCATATGAAGAACCAAGAATATGTGCCTGTTGTAGTTTTTTATATTGTTTCTATTCCTGATGTTAGGAAGCAGAAAAATAGGGCGTTGATTATAGGGGCTTGGATTACAATTTCCTACAGTCACATCAACATTTTGTTAATCTTTTCATAGCAAAAAATGCTAGATTTTTAATTAAGTCGTCGTTTTATGCTATTACTTCACCTTAAAGTTGATAGCGGTGACCTGTCCGCTCATATCTAAGACAGATATTTGGTAGTTTCCACTTTTTTCGAGCGTCAGCAAAATTGCCCCATTTTGCTCGGTATTGTTCACTTGCTCGCCGTTTAAAAACCACCATTTTTGCCCTTGTCCACCTTGAGTGAGTAAACGCAGGTCTAAACTGGTTTTTCCGGGTAAACGTTGGAGAACCTCCCCTTCGCGGATACCTGAAATTAATAATGGTGGCATTTCAAGATTTAACGGCGGACAAACGGCATCCGGCTTAGGCAGTCGATTTATTCGTTTTTCACTTACAGGCAACCACGACTCTACGGTAATCGGCCATAAATGGATCTCTTTTTCTTGGGCATTTGGGCAATCTGGCGCAACTTGTAGCCCCTGCTCATTCACCCACACTTTTTGTCTGAGTCCAAGAGAGGATTCTTGATCCCGTGCCATTAGCGTTGGTGGAATCGTATTATCTAAAATCCAGCTCAAACGGCGCTGGCGACAATTACTATCTTCTTTCAGTAATGAGGTTCCCCCTGGCCAGCAGATCACGGCTTGGCTAACGCTCGCGGGTCTTGAATCTTTCGGAAGCACTTCTCGAGATTGATAAATTCGCGTCAGCAGCATGTAATTTACTTGGTTCATAATTGGAATTGCTGTGGCATAGCCAAGCTGCCCTGCAACTGGCGTTGCATCAGGACGCCCAACCCAAACACCAATCGTATAACGTGGGTTCACACCAATAGCCCAAGCATCGCGGTATCCGTAACTAGTCCCTGTTTTCCATGCAAGATTTGGCTGTCCCGATAAATTAGCATCAGGGACTGGGCGGGCTTCTCCTGCCATAATCCGGCGAACAATCCACGCGGCCCCCGGAGACATTAACTTGCGGTCGCGGATAACATCTGTCGGTCGATAACGCAGTGGAGAAACTTCTCCTTGGCGAGCAAATGCACTGTAAGCTGACACTAAGTCTTCCATTCGTGCCGCCGTTCCCCCGAGGATCAACGACAAGTTAGGTTCTCCGCCAACTGGAAAACGCAGTTCTGTGCCCACATTACGTAATTGCGCCGCAAAACGCTTACTGCCATAGACATCCAGCAGTTGCACAACGGGCAAGTTTAATGAGCGCACTAACGCATCACTCACACTGACAGGGCCATTAAAGCCGCTATCAAAGTTACCGGGACGATAATCATTAAATCGACGAGGAACATCCTGCAACAGTGATTCGGCGTGGATCAAACCATCATCCATTGCCAGCGCATATAAAAATGGCTTGAGTGTTGAGCCCGGTGAGCGCCACGCACTGATCATATCCACATGACCAAAGCGACTATCATCCTGAAAGTCAATCGATCCGATATACGCTTTCACGCTCATATCCGTGTGATCAACCACCAGCAATCCTAAGGAAGTTTGCTTCGGTAATTGGTTTTTCCAGTTCATCGCCATATCTTCAAGCTGCTTTTGCAGGCTAGCATCAATGGTAGTTTCCACGATGGATTCTTGGGAATCTTTGACCATCCGACGCGCCAGTAATGGTGCTAAATGCGGATTTTTACGTGGGGCAAGCCAGATTTGCTCTTGCTTGATTTCATTGACTTTTTCAGTGCTCCAAACTTGGTATTCAGCCAGTCTGTCGAGTACTTTATCTCGTGCTGCTTGCGCCCGTTCTGGGTATCTGTCAGGTCTTAAACGGCTTGGCGCTTGTGGTAAAACCGCAAACAATGCCGCTTCACTTGCGGTCAATTTTGCAGGGGATTTATTCAAATAGACCCAGCTGGCAGCACCTATGCCCTCAATCGTCCCCCCATAAGGTGCTCGGTTAAGATACATTTCGAGGATTTCATCTTTAGAATAGTGATATTCCAGCTGTGCAGTACGCCATAACTGTTTGAGTTTGCCACCAAACGTGCGCTCATGTGGGTCAATCAGCCTTGCCACCTGCATTGAGATGGTACTGCCCCCAGAGACAATGCGTCCTGAGCTCACTAACTGCCCTGCCGCCCGCATTAACGAAAATGGGTTAACCCCCGGATGCTGGTAAAAATGGCGATCTTCATAGGTTAATAACGCGTCAATATATTCCGGCGAAACCTCGTCCAACTTAACAGGGAAACGCCAAATACCTTCTTTATCGGCAAAACGCCATAACGGAGTCCCATCCCCCGCGACGACCGTGCGTGCCATTTCAATCTGCTTGATTGGCAAAGGCCAAATTTTATCTGCTGCTAAAAAGGCCAGTGGCAATACCACGACCAAAACCAGTAGCGTCCACCCAATGCGACGTAGCCATCTCTTCATTCGTCAATATACCGAGAGTTATTATTTGTTTTTATGATACTAAAAAAAGAGGGAAACACACGCTTCCCTCTTTATCTTCATCTAGTTCAATGATTCTCTAATTTAATATGAATTAACGAACCACTTCCAACTGACCATCGGAGTAACCTGTGGCACGCCATTCTGGCACATACATGGATTCCACCTGTGGCACTGGTTTGTTATACACACCCGGCGTAACCGCGCGAGCTAAGTAAACCAGTGTGGTTGGACGATATTGCTGAACTTCTACTGCCGCCACAAAACGGTCATCACGGTATTCCATGTGACGAATTTGCGATTGCTGCATATCATCAATCATCTCTTGCAGATTTGGCGCAGACTCACTGAGGTTAGCGCTGCTATTGGCTAAGTTTTGGTTTTCCAACTCTAAGCCCGCAGGTAATAAATCCACCACCAATGCATCAGGGACAGTTTGGTTGGCATTCACTTCCAACTTCACTACCACCATTTCGCCGCTTCTTAATCTATCGATTGAAATACGGTTGCCTTTCATATCGTAGTAACTGCGTTTGATATCCAGCACATTTGAATATGGCTTCGGTGAACGCATCGGATAGCCGACAACATTCAAACGAGTATACAGTGTGCTGGTACCGCTGTTTTCAACACTATAACCATTCACTAACTGTTGTTTCGTTAAGAACTCACTTACTGGTTTCTCTGAAACCAATGGTGGCTCTTGACCATTCACTAGCGCTTTCCATGGTGTTTCTGTCTCATTGGCATAGAAACGACCTGCTAAGTACAGGGCATTGCTCTCTTGAGTCGAGAAATACTTCTGTGAAGTCAAGTTGTTAGACAGCGTTTGCAGTTTTTGGTCACGGGATTTTGGCATTAAGTTATATTCATTCAGTAATGCCACGATCATCGCATCATCACGAATCGCTGAGCCGTAATCACCAATGCTGCTATAACGTGCGCTCTGTTTCTTCATACCATCAATAATGGCACTTTCACCACGCGCTTTATCACCCATCAGGTTTAATGCCACACCCAGTTGAACTAACGCTAAACCGCTGGTCGCATTGTTAGCTTGACCATAGATTTGACGCAGTGCCCCTAATGGCGCTTTTTGCTGAGTTGCTAGTACTAAGCCCGCATAGGCTTGGATCGCAAAACGAGATGCGTCTGGCTGATCCGTGTACGGATAACTTACTTGGCTACCATCTTGCAGATAACTTAACAGGCGTGTGTTAGCGTTATTCAATGCGCTTTGCGGTACGGAGAAACCACGCTGATTCGCTTTGTTTAAGAAATCCGTCGCATACGCGGTTAACCAATACTCTTCACGCCCCATTTTATCCCATAGAGAGAAGCTACCGTCATCACGCTGCATGCTCAGTAAGTGCGGGATGCCTAACTCAATCGCTTTATGGCGATCTGCGTCAGTTTGTGAATTAATCCCCAGCTTTTGCAGTTCAGCTTGTGTCGAGAATAGTGACGGATACAGCCCGCTCACGGTTTGTTCTAAACAGCCATACGGATAAGCAAACAGCTCACGAATATAGCGTGCAATTTGCAGCGGTGGACGGCTCGTTAACAGCACTTGTCCTTCCAGTGTATCTTGCTGTAAATAAGCAAAATCGTTGGTTGGTAATGACCAAATTTCACCCGGCTCAATCGCAGTAGCAAATGCCACGGTTTCGGCTGGCTGTGCTGGACGCACGCCCACTTTCCAACTGTTTTTGTACTCTTTCTCCGCTTCCCCTTCAACTTTTACGCCGTTGATGGTCATGGAGACTTCACCTTCACCAAAGCCATAATCGGCACTGACTGGCAGCGTCACTGTGGTACGTTTGCCTTTGGTCAGTTCGATATCACGAGTTGCTGCGCCATCTAATTTCACCATGCCCGATGCTTTGAATGTCACTGTCACATTCTGCGTGTTGTCGGTCATATTGGTGAGGTCTAGCGCGAAGTAAGACTTGTCACCGCTCGCCATAAAGCGAGGCATCGACATTTGCGTCACTAATGGTGCCGCAACAACGACCTTACTGTCTGCATGACCAAAATCTTTTTGGTTCCATGCTTGCGCCATTAAGCGTAATTCACCATTAAAATCAGGAATTGCCAGCGTAATTTCGCCTTCGCCATTTTTGTCTAAGATGACTGGTTGCGCTTGTTCCGCAATGATTTGCACCTCAGTCAGAGGCTTCATACCACCACGTTCCAGTGCAGCATCTTCACCATCACCACCAAAGCGCAGGTTGGCTAACTTGCCTTGACCTTCAATTAAGTGACCATACACATCATATTGGTCAACGCTGTAGCGCTTACGACCAAAGAAGGCATCGTATGGGTCTGGAGTTTTGAAATCGGTGATATTCAGGACGCCCGTATCCACCGCAGACAGCAACACGTTCACTTTTTCAGGCAGCGGCTTGCCATCTTGAGAAGTGGCTTTGATCTTCACTTTCAGATCTTCATTTGGACGCATTTTTGTCGGTGCGTTCAACGCCAATGCAATCTTACGATTTTCATCAGCTAGTGGCAGATGTAATACCCCAACAGCGCGTTTAACGGTCGCCTCTTTAGAGTCATCTCCCGGACGAACTACGACCGCAGAGATATATAAATCATGGCGTGCCCACTCTTTATTCACTGGCACTTCCACATCTAACCCGCCAGCTGGGACATCAATTTCCTGCCACCATAATGGCGCACTGCTCGATTCAAGCAGAATGTAACCTTTACCTGCTTTTGGCGCTTCGATGCGGACTTTGGCTTTTTCACCCGGTAAGTAAGCGGGTTTATTCAAGCTTAATTTCACTTGGTCAGGGCGAACGGAACCGCTGCCTCCGGTATTATCTTGCCAAGAGAAGCCTGCCCAGAATTGAATGCTGCTGACTAACTCATTGTCAGGGTTGGTAATTTCTAAACGGAATGACCCCCAATCCACTGGGAACGAGATCTTAGCGGTACCATCTTTGGCGATAGAAATATTCTCATTCGCCACCACGAGATCTTTTTGATCGTAGTTAGAAACCCAGCCACCACTTTCTGACCAGCTCCAGTAGTAATCACGACGTTCATACACTAAGCGCGCAGTCAGGTTTTCCGCTGCCAGCTTATGCCCTGCCATATCTGACATGACAATTTCAAACTCAGCTAATGAATTTTCATCGACGTTATAACGCTTCGCGTAGCGGTCTGTACGGTAATCGTAGATCTCTTTTTTCTCAAAGAGAGGACGAATACCCACTAATTTTTTCGCTGGCCAAATCGCTTGCTCAGCACGACGAGTCACAGGACGACCGCCTGCTTCTAATAAGCTAGCTTGCAGAACTGCTGTAATCGGAGAGCGCGTTGATTCCCAGTTGCTTTGCGGCAAGGAGATCACGGTTTCACCGCTACCATCTAAGGTTAAATCAAACTCATCCAGCTTACGCGGTAAGCCTTCTTCATTCGTCGCACCGAATTCAAAGCCTGGCAATTTCGCAACCGCTTCACGATTAGCTTTCAGCAACACTTGCCCTTGCAACTGATTATCCGCTGCTGGGGCGCCGTAGAGGTAACGACCTTTAATGTCAAAGTCAACGGGCTGCGAACTTAATACCGGTTTCTCACTGCCTGTAATATCCAGCGCCATACGCTCTGGCATAAAATCTTCAACATTGAATTTGTAATAGCGTTGTGGTGAACCATCACCTAAATCAAAACGCAGTGACCAACCACCCGTTTCCGCATTTTTCGGGATCTCTAGCTGATACTGGTACAAACCATCTTGTTTTTCATCCCCTTGCCATACAAAGCTCTTGTAGACCTGACCATCCGTCTTTAAGACATCCACTTTGACTGGCTGAGATTTCACTGGCTGACCATCACCATCACGCAGTAAACCATTCACTAGCAGTAATTCGCCCGGACGATATAAATCACGAGGACCGAACACAAAGAACTGTTTTGCATAGCCTGAAGGACCTGAAATATCAAACTCAGACAGGTCTAATGCGGCTTGAGTCAAGTCAATCATACTGGTTTGCCCTTCGTGGGTTGCCAGTAATAATTTGCCGCCAGCCAGTTTGTCTAACTGAGCATGACCGTCACCATCAGTCGTGCCTTTGGTCACTAATTGACCTTTTTCATCCAAAATCCGCAGCTCGACGCCTTTAATCGCCGAACCTTTGGCTAATGATTGGGTGAAAATATCCACACGATCATGGTAGCTATGTAATGACACGCCGATATCACTAAGCGTAAAGACTGTCGCAGGGAATTGATAACTGTAGCTACCCGCTTTTTGCATGATCGCTAAATAAACGCCATCTTGTTGCAGCTCTTTGATATCTTTTAATGGCAACAGAATGGATTGGCGGGTGTTTTTATCTGGGTTTAAATCGAAACGCCCTGTATAGGCTAATTCGACTTTGTCGAGGAATTCATCGGAATACCAATATTCATAGTTACTGCGGTATTGCCACATCGCGAGGAATTGCGGTAATTGTTTTTCATCGACACGGAAGAAATTTACGTCGATTTTATCCACGTTCAGCGCGATGACAGGCAAGCCTTGGGCAACTTTGCTTGGCAGTAAAGAGCCTTTACTTGCGAACCCAACGGTTGGAATAATTTGCGCCGTTTGGAATTTCTTCTCAAAGCTGTTGTTGATAGTACGTTCGTTGACCGCTTTCACTCCCGGATTAACCGAAAGGTTTAATTCTTTCGATGGCGGTAAATGGCGGAAACGTAATTCCATCTGGTTATCAGATAACTCCCAATCTCCATCCAGCTTGCCTGATTTCACATCCACCAGATTCAGATACTGACCAAAGTTTTGATTTGGTTGTAAAGGCACCGAGAATGTCACGACCATAGCGCTTGCACCATCTAGCTGCAATTCCGAGGCATCCAAAATCTCCAGATCTTTCCCGGCATATTTCTTCACTAACTCTTCATTGGAAAGCTTAGGTGCAGCCTGTTTTTGTTCTGCAACGGGCGCCGTTTTGGTACTCGTTTCTGCCGCTGAGGTTGAGACATTACTCTCTTTTTTCGTGGTATCGTCTGTATTATCGCAGCCCGCTAATGCCATAACGGACGCTAAGGCTAATGCTACATAACGCTTTTTCGTTTTTAGACCCGCCAATGAAGTCCAACTTGATTGTTGTTTCATTACCGCCCCATCCCTTATTAAGTTAATTTATTATGTTCATGAAGCCCAAGAAAATCCTTGAACTTAAATACGTTGCGATGATTGAGCTTAGTGTGTAATCCGCAATAATAAGTATGCGCATTAATTGAATACATAATTTAACAGAATGTAACACCAACACCTATCAGACAAAACGGAAAAAACAGCATGAAAAAATAAAGACGCGGAGAAGTCCGGTCTTTATTTTGAGTAAGGAGAGAATTAGGTATTTTTGATGGGAATACTGTCGCGCAAGAAGCTGCCTAAGCGGCGTTGATAAAATGGTGCAACGTGCTGGGTAATAAAGTGGCTTAACCCTTTTTCGTCTTCATTAACAATGCAAAAATCAATGGATTCATCCTCATCAATATATTCGCATGCGGTTGCACCCGCTTCTTGAATAATTTCATCGATATTTTCTGCGCCTGGAACAAATTCCAACGCTATCATCAAAATATCATCAAATTGTTCATCTTCCACTTCTTGGACCGAAACAATAAACGCGCGTCGTACAACTTTATGTTGTTTAAAAAACTCACTGAGCGCCGCTGTCAATTCTTCAGGTTCTTGTTCGAGAACGCTTAATTTTAATGAAGAACCTTCTGGTACCGTGAGTTCAGTAAACTGAACATCAGATTGCGAGTCTGTTGTTAGGTTTTGGGATTGTTGCGTCATTCAATATCCTCTACAACCAAAAATAATATCGTCTAAATTCAAAAACCATTCATGTTAAAGAAAAAATCGCAGGCTGCATTGACTGCACCACTGCGATTTCATTATAACTCGAATTATTTTGATTTTTTGAGAAGTAAGTTGGCTAATGTTCTCACACCAATACCGGTTGCCCCTTCAGCCCATAAGCTCACTGGCGATTTACGGTAAGTTGCTGAACAATCGATATGTACCCAGTTTTGACGATAATTTTCAACAAAGTGAGACAAAAAGGCTGCCGCAGTGCTTGCACCCGCAGTATGCGAAGGCGCTGCAATATTGTTCAGATCAGCAAAACCAGAAGGCAGTTGTTGACGGTGGAATTCAGCTAATGGTAAGCGCCAGAATAACTCGAACTCTTCATCTGATGCTGACATTAATTCTGCCACTAATTTGTCATCAAAGCTCAGTACCGAGTGGTAGTCATTACCCACAGCTGTTTTCGCAGCCCCAGTTAAGGTTGCCGCATCGATTAATAACGTTGGTTTCTCTTTGCTTGCATCAATTAAACCATCCGCTAAGACTAAACGCCCTTCAGCATCTGTGTTCATGATTTCAACAGATTTGCCATTACGATAACGGATAATATCCCCTAATTTAAAGGCATTGCCGCTAACCATGTTGTCTGCAATACACAGGAATAATTTTACGCGTTTGTTTAAACCACGCGTGATCGCCAGCGCTAAAGAACCCACTAATGTTGCTGCGCCGCCCATATCTGCTTTCATTGAGTTCATTGAAGCAAATGGCTTAATGCTATAACCCCCTGAATCGAAGGTAATGCCTTTACCGACTAAACAGGCGAACACTGGCGCTTTCTCATCTTTGCCTGGGTTGTAATCCAATGCCAGCAATACTGGAGGACGGCTAGACCCACGACCCACAGTATGAATACCTGCATAACCTTGTTCTAGTAAGTCATCGCCTTTGACAATGCGGTAGCTGATATCTTGAGCGCCCACTTTGCACAGTAAATCGATTGAACGTTGAGCCAGTTGCTCTGGACCTAATTCTTCTGCTGGCGCATTGATAATATCGCGAACCCAATCAATGGTATTGATGCGCTGTTCTAATTCTTTGCGATCCGCTTCTTGCAATGCTGGCCATTCGATAGTTCTCGCCCCTTTTGGTGCGCGGAAACCTTGCCAAAATGCCCAACTTTTTTCTAAGTCCCAACCTTCGCCCGTTAATGAAACATTGCGAATGCCTTGGCTATCTAACTTACGACCAGCACTTTGTACAGCACACAGCTTACCCGGATGCTTAAGGTGGATAGTCATGCCTTTATCGTTTGAACTTAATAGAGCGCCTTCACCCCAGCATGGTGCCGCAGGTTCGCATGTAATCATGACTGGCATAATTTGTTTGGTCATTATTCTTCTCACTTTATCCACTAAGTTGATTATTGCGGGATCTTGAATTTAGCTTATCACTTTCTGCTATCAATCTTTGCTAATTCGCCAACTATACCCTAAAAATGGCAACGTTATTGAGTTTAGTTTCTATCAGACTAATAGGTTCTTTTGAATCATTTTAATTTCTTATGCAGTCTGTTACAGACGAAAAAAAACCGGATGCAACCTATTCAGCGCTATCCGGTTTTTTATCCACGAAACTTATTCGTACTCGTCCAGCCAGACTAATAGAATAGCTTCGAGGATTTTTTCGTTAGATTTTTGCGGGTCATCCTCAAAATCTTCTAAGTCGCAGATCCATTGATGCATATCCGTGAAACGCACGGTTTTTGGGTCTGTATCCGGGTAAGCATCATAGAGCGCTTCACCGATTTCACGACTGTTTGTCCATTTTAGGCTCATAGCTAACTCATTCTCTAGCATGGTTGATAGTATATTTCGGAAGATCGACAACGAGGTCTTCATCCGCAACACGTGCCTGACAGCTTAGACGGCTTTCTGGCTCGAGGCCCCATGCTTTATCCAGCATGTCATCTTCGAGTTCGCTGCTTTCTTCAAGTGAGTCAAAGCCTTCACGAACGATGCAGTGGCAGGTTGTACATGCACAGGATTTTTCGCAGGCATGGTCGATTTCAATTCCATTGCGCAGTGCTACGTCTAAAATAGATTCGCCCTCTTGTGCTTCGACTACTGCACCTTCCGGACATAACGTACTATGAGGTAAAAAAACGATTTTAGGCATAATTATATCTCATCCACAGAATGGCCTGACAGCGCCTGACGAATAGATGCATCCATTCGGCGAGCGGCAAATTCTTGGGATTTCTTATCCAGTTGTTTAATTGCATTTTCAATAACAGTAGGGTCTGTACCCTCTACTGCTTGGATTAACTCATTGACCGCATTATCAATTTCTGACTCTTCGGTTGGAGTCAGTAAATGTGCATCTTGCTCTAATGCGCTCGTTAAACTTTCAAGCACTCTTGCCGCTTCAACTTTTTGCTCCGCTAGGCGGCGCGCATTTAAATCATCTTGCGCGTTAGTCATTGAATCTTTAATCATGGTTGAAATTTCGGTGTCAGTTAAACCGTAGGATGGCTTAACTTGAATCGATGCGGCAACACCCGTGGATTTTTCCATGGCACTCACACTGAGTAAACCATCTGCATCCACTTGGAATGTGACACGAATATGTGCGCCACCTGCCGCCATTGGCGGAATGTCACGCAGCGTAAAGCGCGCTAATGAACGGCAATCCGAAACCATTTCACGCTCACCTTGTACAACGTGAACGCTCATGGCGGTTTGTCCATCTTTAAATGTTGTGAACTCTTGCGCACGGGCGACAGGGATGGTGGTATTTCGTGGGATCACTTTTTCCACCAAACCACCCATGGTTTCCAAACCTAATGATAGCGGGATAACATCCAATAGCAGCATGTCGCTGTCTGGTTTATTACCCACTAAAATATCCGCTTGAATTGCAGCGCCGATAGCCACGACTTTATCTGGGTCGATGGAGGTTAATGGTGTACGACCAAAAAACTCACCCACTTTTTCACGAACTAATGGTACGCGAGTCGAACCACCGACCATTACCACATTTAAGACGTCATCATTTTCTACGCCAGCATCTTTTAAGGCACGGCGACATGCCATTAATGTGCGTTTAATATGGGTTTCAATCAGCGATTCAAACGTTTCACGGCTCACTGTACCCTGCCAATTTGGCAAAGTGATTGTCGCGGAATCAGCGTCACTTAATGCGATTTTTGTTTCGGTGGCAATGTTCAATAATTGGCGCGTTAAATGGTGATCACCCTGAATGGAAAGCCCCGCTTGCTGTGCAATCCACTGCGCTAATACGTGGTCAAAATCATCGCCACCCAACGCCGTGTCACCACCTGTTGCCAACACTTCAAAGACACCGCGGCTCAGGCGTAAAATCGACACGTCAAATGTGCCGCCACCTAAATCATAAACGGCGATAACCCCTTCTTGACCGGAATCTAAGCCATAAGCAATCGCGGCGGCAGTAGGTTCATTCAGTAAACGCAAAACATGCAAGCCCGCCAAACGAGCTGCATCTTTGGTGCCTTGACGCTGAGCATCGTCGAAGTAAGCTGGAACCGTGATCACCACGCCATCCATTTCACCGCCAAGAGTTTGCTCTGCGCGTTTTGCCAACGTTTTTAAAATGTCAGCAGAAACTTGAATAGGATCCACTTGCCCTGCTGCCGTTTGAATAAATGGTAAACCATTTTCGCTAGCAGTTAGCTGATAAGGTAAATCAGGGTAACGTTTTTGAATATCCGCTAATGAACGCCCCATCATACGTTTCACCGAAATCACGGTGTTGACAGGATCTTGTTCGGATAATTGTTTCGCTTCCCAACCCACAATGCGGTTATCTGCTTGATAATTAACTACAGAAGGAAGCAAATAGCGCCCTTTTTCATCGGGCAATGCAGCTGCTTCACCACTACGAACAGTGGCAATCAGAGAGTGTGTTGTACCAAGGTCGATCCCTGCCGCCAACTTGCGTTGGTGTGGCGCGGCGGTCATTCCTGGTTCGCTAATTTGCAATAAAGACATAATCGTTTTCTCTTAAAAGTCGTCTAGTAACCGTTCTTCGAGTTGCTCAGCTTGTTGCTGTAACTTATCGAGAAAACGCAATTTTCGGACGGTATCAGCGGCTTTTTCCCACTGCATCGCATCGAGTTCTGAAACCATCAAAGCGCTGCGCGTCTGCTGCATTTGTTTGACATTTTTCATAAAGGCAGACACCCGTTCAAGGGCTTGTGGGCTATTTTCGATGTTATCTAACTCTTCGCGTAATTCGAGTTGCTCCATCAGAAATGCGGTGTCATGCATGGTATGTTGTTCGTTATTTATATCAAAACCATGTAGTAACAGCATATATTCCGCACGTTTCAGCGGATGACGAAGGGATTGATATGCCGCATTGATAGTTGCAGCATGTTGTAGTGCTTGCATTTTTTCCTGTTCTGAACAGGTTGCAAAGCGATCGGGATGATATTGTCGCTGTAATTCTTGAAAGCGATGTGTGAGTTGCTCACTATCAATCGCGTAATTAGGGGTTAGCCCAAAAAGAGTAAAGTAATCCATAAGTGCTCAGTTTCTCGAACCGGGTACCAATGTAGCTAAGCTTAGCTAAAGATCATGTGGTCATTAACGCCACGTTAGTTACATTGGTCAAAGTCATGCTCATTTGAAGACATTATACGTGAAAACTTTCACCGCATCCGCATTCACTGTTAACGTTAGGGTTATTAAATTTAAACCCTTCGTTTAAGCCTTCTTTTACGAAATCCAGCTCAGTGCCGTCTAAATAAACCATGCTTTTGCCATCAACGATGACCTTAACACCCTTGTCTTCAAAAACGGTGTCTTCTTCATTAATTACATCAGCGAATTCAAGCACGTATGCCATTCCCGAGCAACCTGAAGTTCTTACACCCAAACGCAAGCCTTCGCCTTTACCACGATTATTCAAGAATGCTTGAATTCGTTGCGCTGCACTTTCAGTAAGAGAAATCGACATTGCAAACCTCACTTTAGAAACAAACAAGGCAGATGCTAGAAATTATTAGCATCCGCCTTCAAATCATCGGTACAACTCATTATATTTAAAGTTGCATAATAAATACACCTTTAATTAATTTGAGTTTATCTATCAGTCGTGGGCTGTCTATTTTTGTTGTTTATATGCTCTAAGGTACAGCCCTTACTTACTGATATTTATCTATTATTTGCCTTGGCGTTTGCTTTTGTAATCAGCAATAGCAGCTTTGATTGCATCTTCAGCCAGAATTGAGCAGTGAATTTTCACTGGCGGTAATTCTAACTCTTCTGCGATCGCTGTATTTTTGATTGACTCAGCTTCGTCTAAGCTTTTGCCTTTCATCCACTCAGTTACCAGTGAACTTGAAGCAATTGCAGAGCCGCAACCATAGGTTTTAAAGCGTGCATCTTCGATGATACCGTCATCATTTACTTTGATTTGTAACTTCATAACGTCACCACAAGCAGGTGCACCTACCATACCGCTACCCACACTTGGATCATTGTTATCAAATGAACCGACGTTACGTGGATTTTCATAATGATCGATAACTTTTTCGCTGTAAGCCATTTTTAAACTCCTGAAACTGTCTGATTAATGGTGAGACCATTCGATGCTGTTGAGATCTACGCCTGCTTTAAACATATCCCATAAAGGAGACAGCTCACGTAAGTGGCCGATCGCACCATGAATTTGTTTAATTGCATAGTCAATTTCTTCTTCAGTCGTAAAGCGACCGAAAGAGAAGCGAATTGAGCTATGAGCCAGTTCGTCATTCATACCTAAAGCACGCAGCACGTATGAAGGTTCTAAGCTTGCAGAAGTACATGCTGAACCTGAGGAAACTGCTAAATCTTTCAGCGACATCATTAATGATTCACCTTCAACATAGTTGAAGCTGACGTTCAGAATGTGCGGCGCACCATTTTCTAAGTCACCGTTAAGGTAAACTTCTTCGATATCTTTAATACCGTTCCATAAACGTAAGCGTAAACCACGCAGACGCTCAGATTCTTGAGCCATTTCTTCTTTAGCGATACGGTAAGCTTCGCCCATGCCCACGATTTGGTGAACAGGTAAAGTTCCTGAACGCATACCACGTTCATGGCCGCCACCGTGTTGTTGCGCTTCCAAACGGATACGTGGTTTACGACGAACATACAGTGCGCCGATACCCATTGGTCCGTACAGTTTGTGTGCAGAGAATGACATCAGGTCAACTTTTAGCGCAGACAGGTCGATAGGTAATTTACCGACGCTTTGGGTTGCATCAACGTGGAACACGATACCACGGCTACGGCATAATTCGCCGATTGTAGCGATGTCCTGAACAATACCGATTTCGTTATTCACGTGCATGATTGACACTAAAATGGTGTCTTCACGCATTGCCGCTTCTAACTCTTTCAGGTCAATTAAACCGTTGCTTTGAGGTGCTAAGTAAGTCACTTCAAAACCTTCACGCTCTAATTGACGGCATGTATCCAGAACTGCTTTATGTTCTGTTTTACAAGTGATGACGTGCTTGCCTTTTTTCTGATAGAACTGGGCAGCACCTTTGATAGCTAAGTTATCAGATTCTGTTGCACCTGATGTGAAGACGATTTCACGAGGATCAGCATTCACTAATTCAGCGATTTGATTACGAGCAATATCTACCGCCTCTTCAGCTTGCCAGCCGAAACGGTGTGAACGAGATGCTGGGTTACCAAAATTCCCATCCATTGTTAGACATTGCATCATTTTTTCAGCAACGCGCGGGTCGACAGGCGTAGTTGCTGAATAATCTAGATAAATCGGTAATTTCATTGCTCACATACTCCAAAGGACAAGACAACTTTGCCTTTAATTTTTTAATGACCCCAATGATGCAAGCCGCTATAGGCTGGGCTTTTTCACCATTTGGTGATCGACTGCAATTTATAATCTATTTTATATTAGGCACGAACATTGATAATGGATTCTGGCGTAATGCCGTTCGGCATTGTTTTACGCTTTTCATTATCTTGCCTATCAGCAACATCCAGAACTTCTTGGTTCTTAACCAGCTCATCAAGGCTGATGCTGCTAAGGAAACTGGTGATTCTATCGCTTAGGTCACGCCATAATGCGTGAGTTAAGCAGCGGTCGCCATTTTGACAACCTTCTTTATTACCCTGACAACGGGTTGCATCTACGGATTCATCAACCGCAGCAATTACTTCAGCAACAAAGATTTGGTCAGCATCACGCCCAAGCAGATAACCGCCACCAGGACCGCGAACACTAGAAACTAAATCGTTTTTACGTAAACGAGAGAAGAGTTGCTCAAGATAAGAGAGGGAAATTCCCTGACGTTCAGAAATGTCAGCTAAAGGTACTGGACCTGTCTGAGAGTGTAACGCGACATCTAGCATCGCAGTTACTGCGTAACGCCCTTTGGAAGTGAGTCTCATAACATAAATACTCCGTGGTAAAATATGCAGCAATTGTGACATACCTGAGTAATTTGGTCAACTATTTACCTGACTAATTTACTCAAGTATTATGCTCACTTTACCACGGCATTAACCTCATTTTTTCGCCCATTTTTCCATTGATGTCAAAATGCCGCGAAGAATGTGCAACTCTTGGGTTTCAACATGGGCACGGGTAAATAAACGTCGCAGTTTATTCATAATTAACCCCGGGTGTGCCTTGCGAATAAAGCCCGATTCATTCAACACGTTTTCAAGATGAACATAGAAACGTTCTAAATCTTCAGCTGGTGGATATTCTACCTCATCATCGGTCGATGTTTGCGTATTTTTTTCAGCAATTGCCAAATGCGCCATGCGAATCTCGTAGCTAACTAGTTGAACCGCCATTGCCAAATTCAACGAGCCGTATTCTGGATTGGTCGGAATATACAAATGGTAATTACATTTTTGTAATTCTTCGTTGGTTAAACCGACACGCTCACGACCAAAAACAATCGCGACGGGTGACTCTTTTGATTGTTCAACAGACTTCACACCACATTCACGAGGCTCGACCATTGGCCAAGAAAGTGTACGAGAACGGGCGCTGGTACCAATGACTAATTTGCACCCTTCTAATGCTTCATCGAGAGATTTTACGATTTTTGCATTACCAATCACATCACTTGCTCCCGCAGATAATGCGATAGCATGGGAATCAGGTTCGACGAGTGGATTAACTAAATAGAGATTTGAAAGCCCCATGGTTTTCATTGCGCGAGCCGTTGAGCCCATATTGCCAGTGTGTGAGGTTTCAACAAGAACGATACGAATATTTTCTAGCATGGTTTATACGTTGTCATGAAAAATTAATCGCAAGAGTCTAACACAAAATTGCTTATTGTGACGAACATCTATATACTTTGCGTCTCTTGATTTTCGTTCTTTAACATCCCAGTGGAAAATACCCATGCATCCGATGCTTAACATCGCCATACGTGCTGCACGTAAGGCTGGTAATTACATAGCTAAAAACTATGAAGATCCTCAGAACGTAACAGTAACCCAAAAGGGTGCTAACGATTTCGTCACTAACGTTGACCGTGACGCTGAACAAATCATCGTTGATATTATTCGTAAATCTTACCCAGACCACACTATCATCACTGAAGAAAGTGGTGAGTTATTAGGTAAAGATGAAGATATTCAATGGGTAATTGATCCACTGGATGGCACCACCAACTTCACAAAACGTTTCCCTCACTTCTCAGTTTCTATCGCTGTACGCGTAAAAGGCCGTACAGAGGTTGCTGCTGTCTATGACCCAATGCGTAACGAATTATTTACTGCGGTACGTGGTCAAGGCGCTCAAATGAACGGCTACCGTTTACGTATGGCTGAGAAGCGCGACCTTGAAGGCGCAGTTGTCGCAACTGGCTTCCCATTCAAACACAAGCAACACGCATCTATCTACATGAACATCATGGGTAAAATGTTTGACCAGTGTGCAGATTTCCGCCGCACAGGTTCAGCAGCTCTGGATTTATGTTACGTGGCAGCAGGTCGCGTTGATGCCTACTTCGAAATCGGTTTAAAACCATGGGATTTCTTAGGCGGTGAACTGATCATGCGTGAAGCTGGCGGGATCATGACTGACTTCGTAGGCGGTCATAACTATTTAGCATCTGGCAACTTAGTTGCAGGTAGCCCACGCGTTGTTCGCGATATTCTGGCTGCTATGAAAGATGAATTATCTGAAGCATTAAAACGTTAATTTAACCCTCGTTAAATTTGCTAAAAGGGCGCTAGTGAAAACTAAGCGCCCTTTTTATTATTGCGTTACGACAACTTCAGTCTAAGACTGAGCCGTCACTTTTGGTCGAATAAACAGCGCAGGCACAGCCAAGAGCGCCATCAAATAAAACACGACGCCATGTTGTTCAGGCATACGTTCATAAATATAACCGACCATAATCGTGATCACCGCAAGCCCTCCCCCAGTCGCTAATGCAGAATAAGCGCCTTGTAGCGGAATGATTTCATTTTCTTTACGCGCACTAATAAAGCGCATTGCCGCTAAGTGGCAAACGGTGAAGGTTCCGCTATGTAAGATTTGAACAATAATTAAGACTGGTAATGCAGTAAATGCCCCCATCATTCCCCAGCGGATAATCCCACAAACTGCGGATAATAAGAGTAAATTACGAGCACTCCAACGTCGGAATAATCGATGGCTCAGCATAAATACGATCACTTCTGCCACTACACCCAGCGACCATAAATTACCGATCACTAAATCGGAATAACCCGCTTCTTTCCAGAACAGCGAGGCAAATCCATAATAAGCGGCGTGCGCACCTTGTAATAAAGTTACACAGATTAAAAACAACAGCACATTTTTATCTGCAATCAGCTGTTTAAATGAGACCTTATTTGCCCCATCTACTTTTGCCACACCCGCGGGCATAATTGCCGGTTTTAGCATCGCCCCCAGTAATAGGGCAGCGCAGCTGATCACCAGCGCTACCATGATAGAGATATGTCCCCACACACCAGCGAAATAGCCCATCGACGATGAGCCAATAATAAAGGCGATGGAGCCCCAAACGCGGATTTTGCCGTAATCAAACGTAAATTGTTTCTGCCATGTTCCTGCCAGTGAATCACCTAATGGCACCATAGGGGCAAAAAAGAGGTTAAACCCTATCATGACAAACATCAGCCAAGCCCAATGGGAGCCGAACGAAAATCCAATGGAGAAAATAAGGGAAAGTGCCGCCAGTAATCGTAATGCATTGATCAGCTTGGAAGGCTCTTTGACTTGGGGGGTGATGAACATTGCACCGAGAAAACGCGCCGCAAGCCCCATACCTAACAAAAGCCCTATCATTTCTGCATCTATTCCCTCACCTTGTAGCCACACTGACCAAAATGGTAGGAAAATACTGTAAGCAAAAAAGTAGGTAAAATAATCAATCGCTAGCCAACGCGTTGATGGAATAACCATCACTCCTCCCTTATTTTCATATCACCCTCTCTATGAAGGGGTTTACAACTGACAACAAAAAACCCGCTTTTACAAGTGTAGAAGCGGGTTTATCATGCTAATTCAGCTTACTTTATGGGCATATTGCCATTATGCATAAACTGGGTATTTTTTGCAGATAGCTAATACTTTCTGTTTAACAGCTTCAATGGTCGCTTCGTCATTGAGGTTATCCAGAATATCACACATCCAGCCAGCTAGCTCGCGTGCATCTGCTTCATTGAAGCCACGACGTGTAATTGCAGGAGAACCAATACGTATACCAGAAGTCACAAACGGGCTCTTCGGATCGTTAGGTACGCTGTTTTTGTTTACTGTAATGTTTGCGCGACCCAGTGCAGCATCAGCGTCTTTACCCGTGATATCTTTGTCAACTAAGTCAACTAAGAACAGGTGGTTTTCAGTACCGCCAGATACCACTTTAAAGCCGCGTTTTTGGAAAACTTCAACCATTGCTTTCGCATTTTTAGCGACTTGCTGTTGGTAAGTCTTGAACGCTGGCTCCATCGCTTCTTTCAGTGCTACCGCTTTACCTGCGATAACGTGCATCAGAGGACCGCCTTGAGAACCTGGGAATACCGCAGAGTTCAGACGCTTGTACAGGTCTTCGTCGCCACCTTTGGCTAAAATCAGACCACCGCGTGGACCCGCTAATGTTTTATGGGTTGTTGTAGTAACTACGTGAGCATGTGGAACTGGGTTAGGATAAACACCCGCGGCAACAAGACCCGCAACGTGAGCCATATCAACGAACAGGTAAGCACCGATGCTGTCAGCGATTTCACGCATTTTAGCCCAATCAACCACACCTGAGTATGCGGAGAAGCCGCCAATGATCATTTTTGGTTGATGTTTTTTCGCTTGAGCCGCGATATCGTCGTAATCAATTTTACCGCTTTCATCGATACCGTAAGGAACGATGTTATACAGTTTACCGGAGAAGTTTACTGGGGAACCGTGAGTTAAGTGACCGCCGTGTGCAAGGTTCATACCTAATACTGTGTCGCCTGGTTGCAGCAGCGCCATATAGACGGCAGCGTTAGCTTGTGAACCTGAGTGTGGCTGTACGTTTGCGTAGTCAGCACCAAATAACTCTTTTGCGCGGTCGATAGCTAATTGCTCAACCACATCAACGAATTCACAACCACCATAATAACGTTTAGTTGGATAACCTTCCGCATACTTATTGGTCAGCTGAGAGCCTTGAGCCTGCATAACTCGTGGGCTGGTATAGTTTTCAGAAGCAATTAATTCAATATGTTCTTCTTGACGTTGTACTTCTTTTTCCATTGCTTCCCACAGTTGTGGGTCGTAATCTGCAATATTCATTTCACGCTTTAACATTCGCTTCTCCTGCCTCAGCAATTCAATAAGGTAACAATCAATTCAACTTAATGACTGACAGTGTAAACTCTTTTTCGTCGTTGAGATAGCCCCTAAGAAAAAATATACGCAAACGATTGCATTAATTTTTTTGCTTTCAGATACCTTTAAACAACACAAAATATAATAGCGCACATTTCAATAATACCGAGACGAATATCTAACTTTGCTAGCTACCTCTAATTTTGCGGTGAATTCCCCCACTTTTTGATGCGTTAATTATTTACATTTCCCGCTAAATATTATAAGTTGCATACAAAATGCATGTTTATAAATTCATAATATTATGAAAATAATTCAGGAGTACCTGTATGCTTGATCAACAAACTATCGCCACAATTAAATCCACCATACCTGCCATCGCAGCAACTGGCCCTAAATTAACCGCTCACTTTTATGACAGAATGTTTAAACAACATCCTGAACTGAAAGATATTTTCAATATGAGAAATCAAACGAATGGCGATCAGCGTGAAGCCCTATTCAACGCTATTTGTGCCTATGCCATCCATATTGAAACCCCTGAAGCATTAATTGGTGCAGTGGAAAAAATTGCGCAAAAACATGCCAGCTTAAATATCAAACCAGAGCATTACCCGATTGTTGGGGAAAATCTGCTCGCTGCGATTGATGAGCTACTGAGCCCAGGTCAGGAAGTGTTGGACGCATGGGGAAGAGCTTATGGCGTACTGGCGGATATTTTCATTAACCGTGAAAACGCGATCTACCATGAAAATGCGGAAAAATCTGGCGGATGGGAAGGCTTACGTGAATTTAAAGTCACTAAAAAACAGCCTCAAAGTGCCGTTATCACCAGTTTTGAACTCACTCCGGTAGATGGTAAAGCTGTGGCCGATTATCGTCCAGGGCAATATATTACTGTATACCTGAATGAAAATAGTTTTGAAAATCAAGAGATTCGCCAGTATTCACTCACTACTGCGCCAAATGGGAAAACCTACCGTATTGCGGTAAAACGTGAAGAGCAAGGCATCGTTTCAGGCTTCTTACATCAAAATCTCAATGAAGGCGATATTGTTCGTTTAGCGCCACCTTGCGGTGACTTTTACCTTGATGTAGAACCGAAAACGCCAGTGACTTTAATCTCTGCTGGCGTCGGCTTAACACCAATGCTCAGCATGCTTAACCACCTCACTATGCACCAACATCAAGCACCTGTGAATTGGCTACACGCCGCTGAAAATGGGGATGTACACGCTTTTAATCAAGAAGTTAGCCAATTGATGTCACAACATACCCAAGGTCATTCGGCAGTCTGGTTTAACCAGCCAGCACCACAAGATAAACAGGGTGAAGATTACCAATACTGTGGATTACTGGATTTAACGCAAGTCAAAGAGAAAGTGCTTCAGCCAAATATGCAATTCTATTTCTGTGGACCTGTTGGCTTTATGCAGCATGTTGGAAAACAGCTAATTGAAATGGGTGTTACTGCCGATAACATTCATTATGAGTGTTTCGGTCCTCATAAAGTATTACCGTTAAATTAATTGCAGTTATTCATTATAGTGAATTGTTTTTAAAGATTTAGTTTATATAAATTTTTAATTTTTGCGGTAACGGACTCGCATATAAATATATTATCATCCCATGTAAGATATATTTATCCCGTTACCGCATTTTTCATTCTAGCTAACTCGCCAGCCTAAAAGCTAATCCGCCAACTAGAACAAAAATTAAATTGCTTCTTCGTCTTGCTCACCTGTACGAATACGAATGACGCGAGCAACGTCATACACAAAGATTTTCCCATCACCGATTTTGCCGGTTTGCGCCGTTTGCATAATGGTTTCTACACAGCTTTCAACAATATCATCCGGCACAACGATTTCAATTTTTACCTTTGGTAAAAAATCCACCATATATTCCGCACCACGATACAGTTCAGTGTGACCTTTTTGGCGACCAAAGCCTTTCACTTCAGTCACTGTCATGCCGGTGATCCCCACTTCAGCTAACGCTTCGCGCACATCATCAAGTTTGAATGGCTTTATAATTGCATCAATTTTTTTCATTTTCAGTTCCTGTTATGACCAGTTTTTGCGGCCAAAACCTGAGGTAATCGGATAACGACGATCTTTACCGAAATTACGCATTGTGATCCGCGGTCCAACAGGAGCCTGACGGCGTTTATATTCGTTAATATCGACAAGACGCACAACTTTGCGAACAATTTCTCTATCAAATCCGAGCTTGATAAGGTCAGCCACAGATAAATCTTTTTCTACATAACCGTCTAAGATGGCATCTAACACATCGTATGGCGGTAAACTATCTTGGTCTAATTGCCCTGGAGCCAGCTCCGCTGAAGGTGGTCTATCAATCACGCGCTGCGGAATTGCTGGCGATATTGTATTACGATATTTAGCCAGTTCAAAGACCAGCGTTTTTGGCACATCTTTCAGGACATCAAAGCCCCCTGCCATATCGCCATACAACGTTGAATACCCAACTGCAGATTCACTTTTATTGCTAGTCGTCAGCACTAAACGGCGGCGCTTATTGGACATCGCCATTAAGATCACGGCGCGACAACGGGCTTGTAAATTCTCTTCCGTGGTATCCGGTTGAGTCCCTTCAAACATCGGCTGCAATTGTGCCATAAAGGCATCAAACATCGGTTCAATGGAAACGATATCAAACTCAACACCCAGTAATTCCGCCTGCTCTTTAGCATCATGGATGCTCATTTCAGAGGTGTAACGGAACGGCATCATAACCGCTTGAACTCGCTCTTTACCGATAGCATCTGCCGCAATCGCCACGGTTAATCCTGAATCAATCCCACCGGATAACCCTAAAATCGCCCCATTAAAGCCATTTTTGTTGATGTAATCGCGGGTAGATAAGACTAATGCTTGATATACCTGCGCAATTTGCGGCGCTTCAGGCTGCTTCGTCTGCTCAGTCACTAATTTCACATCTTCAAAGGTGACTGTCGCCACTTGCTCTGCAAATTCAGCCATTTGGTAGACTTGCTTGCCTTTATTTGCCAGCACTTTAGAGCCGCCATCAAACACAAGTTCGTCTTGTCCACCCACTTGGTTCAGATAAACAATCGGCAAACCGGTACGCTGCGCATGTTCCACCAGCAGATCACTACGAATATGCTCTTTATTTAAATCATACGGTGAAGCATTAATGGTGAGAACCAACTCAGCCCCCGCCCCTTTCACCGCATCAATTGGCTCGTCATACCAAATATCTTCGCAAATCAGTAAACCGAGCTGATAACCTTTGAATTCCACCACGCACGTTTTTTCCGCCGCCGTGAAGTAACGAGGCTCATCAAAAACGCCGTAATTAGGCAGTTCTTGCTTAAAGTAACGGGCTAATAGCTTGCCTTGGTAGAAAAATGATAATGCGTTATAAATTTCATTATCTTCGTACCACGGGTGACCCACGATGATCCCGCATTGACCGCTAGCTTGTTGTAAACGTTTTAATTGCGCAGTGCATCGCTCTTCAAAATCGTGGCGGAAAAGTAAATCTTCAGGGGAATACCCTGTTAGAGCCAGCTCAGAAAACATGACGATATCAGTGTTTTCAGCCTGTTCTTCAACAGTTTGCAACATACGCTCGCAGTTGCCTTCGATGTCGCCAACCAGCCAGTTAAGTTGTGCCAGTGAGATATTAAGCTTACGGCTCATAACGTGTTTGTTCTCCCTTAATCCTTTAGGCTATAAAGGTTTTATTCTTTAAAATCATTCGCTTCTAAATCGTGACGCCCGAGTAATTTATAAAACTCAGTACGGTTGCGTCCCGCCATGCGTGCAGCTTGGGTCACGTTGCCTTTGGTCATCTGCAATAATTTACGCAGATAATTTAATTCGAATTGGTTACGCGCTTCCACAAAGGTCGGTAGCGCCGTATTTTCACCTTCCAGAGCTTGGCTAACGAGGGCTTCGCTGATCACTGGAGATGTCGTCAATGCAACACACTGCTCAATCACGTTCACTAACTGGCGCACGTTTCCGGGCCAGCTTGCGGTCATCAAGCACTTCATCGCATCGCTCGAAAAACTGCGAACAAATGGTTTATGGCGACTCGCAGCTTCACGTAATAAATGATTAGCTAATAATGGAATATCTTCTGCGCGTTCATTCAACGCAGGGATGCGCAGGTTCACTACATTCAAGCGATAATAGAGATCCTCACGGAACTCGTTTTTTTCCATCGCTTTCGGTAAGTTACGGTGGGTCGCAGAAATAATGCGTACATCAATATCTAAATCGCGGTTGCTACCTAGCGGGCGAACTTTACGTTCTTGTAGAACACGCAGCAATTTGACTTGCAGCGGCATTGGCATATCACCAATTTCGTCTAAAAAGAGCGTTCCTCCGCTGGCTGCAAAAAACAGCCCTTCACGGCTACTGACTGCACCGGTAAACGCGCCTTTAGCATGTCCAAACAGTTCAGACTCCAGCAATTGTTCAGGTAATGCGCCACAGTTAATTGCGATAAACGGTTTATGAGCACGTGGACTCACTTTATGAATCGCTTGTGCTAATACTTCTTTACCCGTCCCACTTTGCCCATTAATCAGCACGCTCACATCCGATTGTGCCACCATATGAGCCTGTTCAAGCAAACGGATCATTAGCGGGCTACGCGTGACAATGCCAGCGCTCCACTCTTCATCGCTAATCGGTGTGGAAGATAATGCTAATGCTTCATCAATGGCTTTATAAAGCGCGTCTTTATCAACGGGTTTGGTTAAGAAACTAAACACTCCGCGCTGCGTTGCCGCAACCGCATCAGGGATCGAACCATGAGCAGTGAGAATAATCACCGGAAGATTAGGATGGGCTTTTTGCACTTCATCAAACAGCGCCATGCCATCCATTTCATCCATTCGTAAATCACTAATCACGAGATCGATTTTTTCTTTCTGGAGTAATTTTAATGCTTCAGGCCCACTTTCCGCTGTTGAGACTTTAAAACCTTCACTACTCAACCGCATACCAAGCAATTTTAGCAGGCTAGGATCATCATCCACCAAAAGTAAGTTAGCTGACTTACGACCAGTCATTGTGCTTTATTCTCCGAGGAATTCTGTTCGGCTGAAGCTGGCTTCGCTTCTGTTGGCGCAGCAACAGCGGCTTCATCTTCTTTTTCAACTTCATTCGCATTTTTCTTGCGAGAAGAGAGCTGGCGTTCAATATCCGTCAAGTTTTCTAACTTGCGGGAAGTGTTATTAAGCTCAAAACGCAACTTGGCATTATCTTCTTTTAGACGGTCAAGCTTTGCATCCATCTCTTGCTGCATACGTTTATAACGTGCATTCGCATCTGCAAGGTTGATCGCTTGAACCTGCTGCTCGCGCCACAATTGCAATAATGGGCGAATTGGTGTTGGGAAGCTCAAACTATAGGTGTTGATGCTATCGAGCATTTGGCGACGTTCAGCGATTGTTGGCTCCGCTGAACCTAATAGAATATTTTTAGTAAATGAAGTAGACCAATCATTCACTTCAATCTTTTTCGCTTCAGCGCGCGCTTTGTCAGCATCCATTCTGTCCACACAGCCCATCATGCGTAACCAATAGAGGGCATTTTCCTGTGACACAGGTTCTTGATTTTCCCAAATTGATTCACAAGAAGCGTAACGGTAATCCGTGGTTTTCACTTCAGGGATAACAACTTTGGCTAGCGTTTCTAATGGTGATTGACCGTTCTTCGCCACACACCCCGTTAAAATGAGCGAGAATAGAATTATTCCCAAAGGAGTACCCGCGCGGGAAGACTTAATACTTGTCCCACGGCGAATTGAGATTGTTTTTGTCTTCAACAGTACTGCATTACACAATACTGCCAAGAAATCTGTAGACCTGTTTTGCATTATTATTCGTTCTCTGCGGTTAAAGGCAGTTCAATTCGGAAGCAAACATCCGCTGATTTATGTGGTACTAATGATAATTCACCACCCATCTGCTTAATACAATCTTGCGCGATACTAAGCCCTAACCCACTTCCTTTGACGGCGCCTTTTCTTTGGAGGCTGCCTTGATAGAAAGGTTCAAAAATCATATTTTGCTCAGACTCAGGGATAGGCGTGCCTGTATTGGCAACCTCAATGAGTAATTTATTCCCTATTCTGCGGCTTGAGATCCAAATATTACCTGATTCGCCACCATAGTGCACCGCATTGGAGTAGATATTATCAATAACCCTTCCGAGTAAGGTCGGTTCTGCAAGGCAGCTGTCCACTTTTAAGCGAACATCCGTGGTAATATCTTTCGCTCTTGCGGGTAAATTATGGGCATTAACAATATCTTCAATAAGCTTTTTCAAATCGACTTGCTGGGCAACGGGCGGCTCATCGACTAATTTCCGATTATAGTCAAGAAGCTGTTCAATAAGTTGCTGAAGATGCTTACTGCTCTGATCAAGAATATCAACCACCTCTTTTTGCGAGCTAGTTAACGGGCCTGCAACCTCATCTGCCAATAATTCCGTTCCTTCTCGCATACTGGCTAATGGCGTTTTCAGCTCATGGGAAATATGACGTAAAAACTCATGGCGCTGGGATTCTAACCAAGCCAACCGCTCACTTAACCATATAATTCGCTGAGCAATGATCCTCAGCTCTCTTGGGCCTTTAAAGCGGTCAGTATTATTTTCCAGAGTCAGTCCCGTTCCTAAACGATTAATCATACGCTCAATGATTTTAACCGGACCGATAATCATACGAGTAAATAAGGTCACCAACAGCGCGCTCAGCAAGAAGAGGATCAGTGTTTGCCAACCAAATAATTGTCCTTTATTGGCAATGGCTTTTTGAAGCTGTTCACCGCGGCTAAAAATCACCTCTCGAGTTTGCTGAACGACAGCCGTATTTTGCGCGGAGAATTGCTCTAACACTTTGGTCGTGGCTTCCATCGGCTCATTATTTTCACAACTAATCGCTTTTAGCTTTTGCAGCCCAGTAAAGAGCCCCAGCACTTCAGGAGTCTCTGGCAAAATAGTTTTTTGACGTTCCAGCATCTGTTCATAATCAGCAAACTGCTTTTGATACTGCGTCTGTAAGGCTTTGTCTTGCAATACACAATACTGGCGATAACTGCGCTCCATTTCCAGTGCGAGGCTACTCATCGCTTCACTGCGCCGAGCATCAAGCAGCGTAGTTTTATTGATATCTGCCGCTTGGTTGCTCAATTGTTCTAGACTTTGATAAGCCTGATAAGCCAGTACCAGTAATGGCAAAAGGACTAACCAAAAAGCCATGACCACTAGCTGCCGCAATGAGCGCGGAAAAAGGCGCAATTTACTCAACGCATTCATCTCTTACCTATTTATATGTAATTCAATGGTAGCAGAACTCCCGTTAATGCGAAAAGTGCTGTTTACATTGATGATAGATAAACCAATAGACAGATAGATAGCAATGAACATGCCAAGAAAGTGAGCTAAACGTGAATGATTTCAGATAAATAGATTAAATATACTATGATTGAATGGAAGGATTAATTCGATAGAAAGAATAAACTTGATAGAAAGGAATATTGATGCCCCAGAAATGGGAAGGCGGAGGGAAGAATTGCTTCTCACCTCCGCCAGCGATACTCGGCATTACGCTTGAATGTCGATTTTTTTCATATGACTATGTCTTTCATTAAAGATAATCATATAGGTGGTGCCTCACTCCACGTGTCGCCCTGTGTTTGATAAAGCTCGAAAGCGAATATCGATGATTTGGACGGTAGGCACCTTACTTTGGCATCATTCGGGTTTTATGTGGTATGTTCCCATTTGCTAGGTTTCCCCAAGCTTGGACCTACATAAGCAATTGAATGAGCAACTGATGGATATTATGCACAACCCGTGCCAACCTTTCAATAAAATTTTTATATAACTGATTTTTATATAAATTTATTTTCTTACTTGTTTATATCATTTTTGAATTGTTATGAGTGATGAAAAATACCACTAACTCACCATGAATCTGTCTCCAATTTAAGACAGTGAATCCCATCATTTTCAAATCACTTGTTTATCAATAAGATAAATGTCTCCTTTTGGAGACACTAGCAAACCCTATTTGTCGCGAATAGTAGACACTCCAGAAAATTTACCTATCTTCTATTATTTATATTCTCTTTAAACCTATCTATTTAGCGTTGAATGGACGGTATATATCGATTCTTGAAGCCCAAATAAAATATTGCCATCCTATTTATTATCGCTATGATCCTGCGCGTTTCATTTCTGATGTACGTCAGAATTTTATGTTATTCCGCTAGCTTATCCATCCCTATATTGATATAAGACTGGCAAATGGTCTCCTACTTACTCTTGACATTACAATGATAAAAATAGCCCTTATTGATGACCATATTGTTGTTCGCTCCGGATTTGCCCAATTACTGACGTTAGAACCTGACATTAGTATTGTGGGGCAATATGCGAGTGCGCAAGAAGCATGGCCGCACCTAATTAGCCTCGATATTGACGTGGCAATTATGGATATTTCAATGCCAGATGAGAGCGGTTTACAACTGCTAACCCGTTTACGTAAAAAAAAGCCCGACTTTCGTACCATTATTTTAAGCATCTATGACACTCCTGCTTTCGTACAAAGTGCGCTCGATGCCGGTGCCAGCGCCTATCTCACCAAATGCTGCGGACCTGAAGAATTAGTTCAGGCGGTACGCTCTGTTTACCAAGGTGGATGCTACCTGTGCGCTGATGCAATGCGAGCCTTACGCCAAACACCGCAGCAAAAACAAGGTGTTCAAGAGCTTACTAACCGTGAGCGTGAAGTCTTTGATTTACTGGTAGCAGGTCTCAGTGTGAAAGTCATTGCGGAACAATTAAACCTCAGCCATAAAACAGTGCATGTACATCGCGCGAATGTTCTCGGGAAATTACAATGCGAAAACACCATTGATTTAGTGCACTATGCCTTAGAACATAACATCATTTCTCGATAGACAGACTTTCTTTCCAGTAAGGTAACGCCCTAACAAGGTAAATAGTAATGAACAAAGCGGCTCGTTTAGGATTACAGTCTCTATTCCTATTATTTACCTACTCACTGATTTGGGTGGGATTATGGATCATCGGCTTTTATCTTAGCCAAAATAGCTTCCAAGCCACTCTATTTCTACCACAAGCCTTACGACTCACCTTGATGATCTTATTATGGCGACGCTACTGGCCAACCGTTTTACTCGCTGAAGGCCTGCTGACCTACTGGCTTGCAGAAGAACAATTACTCACTCAACCTATCTTGCTGTTATCCCCAATATTGAGCCTGCTGGTTGCGATGGTCATCCAAAATATTTGGTGGCGATATACACTTTATTGGCAACGACTTATTTTGTTATTGGCAGGCGTCGCCGCCAACAGCATACTCAATGCCTTGCTGTTTGGGCTGTTATCTCAATATTCCATTAGCCAATTATTCTTAACGACATTTACAGGCGGAATTCTCCTCTCCCCCTTTGTTTATCTTATCTATGAATACTTGCACGAGCAGCACTATCATATGCTGCTCGACTACGGAACCACGGATAAGCAATTACGTACTTCATTGATTATTTGGTGTTTTCTCTTCTGCCTCGTCGGCTTAAGTGCTCAAATTTTCTTTGCCCCAGAAATTGAGCAACTGATTGTTTTGTTGGTCTTTATTCCCAATATTTTCATGGCATATCGTTATGGCTGGCAAGGCGGCGTGTTATCCGCATTACTTGGAAGCTTAATCATCACCTTCGCAAGACAGTTCCAAGGTGCCTTTGATGATCTCCAAGAACTACAGCTCTTTTTAAGCTCTCAAGCGTTGATTGGTATTGGATTAGGTATCGCTATCAGCCGCCAAAAGCAACTCTCAAGTAACTTACAACGCTACCGCCAGCGATTAGAAGAAGAGCTTCACGCCCGCCGAGACTTGATGCGCCAATTAGTGCACACCGAAGAAGATGTGAAGAAAGATATCGCCCGTGAACTTCATGATGAAATTGGACAAAATATTACCGCAATCCAAATCCAATCGATGCTGGTGAAGAAAACCGCGGCTAACGATTTAAGCTATAACGCCGCTAGCCAAATCAACGAATTGGCACTACAGATCCACCAAGCCACCCGCCATCTATTGCGCCAATTACGTCCGCCCGTGCTCGATGAAATGTCCCTCGAAAACGCACTCACCCATTTAATCGGTGAATTTGCTTTCAAGGAAAATAATATTCAATGTGACTTTCATTACGGATTAACTGAAACTCCAGCCAATGAAACGGTGTTATTCACCCTTTACCGTTTGGTTCAAGAGCTACTGAACAATATCAGTAAGCACGCCAAAGCCACAAAAATCCACATCTCACTAAATCAACAAGGTGACTCGATACAGCTAATTGTTGATGATAATGGCGTGGGCATTCCTTTTAGCAAACGCACATCAGGCTTTGGTTTGCGTGGAATTGAGGAGCGAGTCAGAGCCTTAGGTGGCGACTGGACGCTAACAACCCAAAGTGGTACCAAAATAATTGTTAACTTGCCCACATTTTGAAATGAAATAGTGAAAAACTAGGAATAATTCTTAGCCTCCTAATACCTTATCTCATCCTTTTATTTAAAAACTTCATTACATTCTGCCAAACGGGAGAAACACAATCATGACGGGTACAAGCAAACTGGATCTGGATAACAATTACCGTTTCTGGCGTCGCCGCCTGATGTTTTCCATGATCATCGGTTATGCCGCTTTTTACCTTACCCGTAAAAGCTTTAATTTTGTGATGCCCGTTATGCAGGCAGAATTGTTTTTAGACAAAAGTGATATTGGTTGGATCGCCTCAGCATTTTACCTTGCGTATGGTCTATCCAAGTTTATATCCGGTATTTTCCATGACATTACAGGCTACCGTTGGTTTATGGGGGTTGGTCTCGTAATGACAGGGATCCTCAATATCATTTTTGCCTACTGTTTATCGTTCCCTGCACTGTTAATCGTTTGGACGTTAAACGGATTTTTCCAAGGCTGGGGTTGGCCGCCCTGTGCGCGTATTCTCACTCATTGGTACTCACGTAATGAGCGGGGCTTTTGGTGGGGACTGTGGAATATCTCCATCAATCTCGGGGGAATGGCGCTACCGCTGTTAACGGCGCTGTTGGCGACCCATTACAGTTGGCAAATAGCGCTGATCGTTCCCGGAATTATTGGGGTTATTTTAGGATTATGGCTATGTCGCCAGCTTCGGGGTACGCCCAAAGAAGAACATTTACCCACCGTGGGGCAGTGGCGATATGATGCATTAGAGTTACGCCAAGAGCAGCTTTCTCCCCCGCAATCCATGTGGGTGATTTTAAAACAAACTATTGTGTTTAACCCAATGATTTGGCTGCTCGGTTTCACCTACATTTTGGTTTATCTCATCCGTATTGGGATAAACGATTGGGGAAATTTATGGCTAACCGAAACACACGGAAGCAATTTATTAAGTGCCAATGCCACGTTAGCTCTGTTTGAATTAGGTGGTTTATTAGGTGCATTGTGCGCAGGTTGGGGTTCCGACCTCCTGTTTCGAGGACAACGCGCACCGATGATTTTGCTGTTTTCCTTAGGTCTATTCATTTCTGTGAATGCCCTATGGTTAATTCCAATTCATCACTACGGGCTATTAGCTGCATGCTTCTTAGCCAACGGTTTCTTTGTATTTGGACCACAGATGTTAGTCGGTCTAGCTGCTACAGAATATTGTCATAAAAAGGCAGCTGGAACGGTAACTGGTTATCTTGGATTGTACGCTTATCTAGGGGCTGCAATCGCAGGATGGCCGCTCTCTCAAGTGATTGCCAATTATGGTTGGTCAGGGATGTTTACCTTACTTGCCAGTGCAGCTGCTTTGATGGGGCTACTACTGATGCCTCTTTTAATTGCCAATGTCAGTAAAAGAGAGCATTTAGCCGGTGCAGTTTCACCGACACATAATAATAGTTAATCCGAAAACGTGAATAAAGGACTGACAATGAAACTTAAGACTCTCTCTACACTAGTTGCAGCAGGTTTATCCCTTGCCGCTATTACGACCACTGCAAACGCAGCTGGCCGTTTAGTGGTTTACTGTAGTGCCACCAACGCGATGTGTGAAGCGGAAACGCAAGCATTCGCCAAGAAATACGACGTTAAAACCACGTTCGTTCGCAACGGTTCAGGCAGTACTTTAGCAAAAATAGAAGCTGAAAAACGTAACCCACAAGCAGACGTTTGGTATGGCGGAACCTTAGATCCACATTCACAAGCTGGTGAAATGGATCTGCTAGAGCCGTACAAATCCCCTAACCTGTCTCAAATCATGCCGCAATTCCAAGATCCAGCTAAACGCAAAGGTAACTACTCTTCTGCGGTTTACATCGGTATCTTAGGTTTTGGTGTGAATAAAGATCGCTTAAAAGAGAAAGGCTTACCAATTCCTACTTGCTGGAAAGATCTGACTAAGCCTGAATATAAAGGCGAAATTCAAATCGCGGATCCACAAAGTTCAGGGACTGCTTACACTGCGTTGGCAACCTTTGACCAACTGTGGGGTAACGAGCAAGCTTTTGATTACCTGAAAAAACTGAACGCTAACATCTCCCAATACACCAAATCAGGTATTGCCCCAGCACGTAACGCGGCTCGTGGCGAATCTGCTATCGGTATCGGCTTCCTGCATGACTACTCTTTAGAAGTTGAAAATGGTGCACCATTAGAGTTAATCGCGCCATGCGAAGGGACAGGCTATGAAATCGGCGGGATCAGTATTCTGAAAAACGCACGTAACATGGACAACGCAAAACTGTTCGTAGATTTCGTTCTGTCTAAAGAAGCCCAAGAGCTGAGCTGGAAACAAGGTCAGTCTTACCAAATCCTGACTAACACCACCGCAGAATCTTCTCCACTGTCTCTGAAACTCAAAGACTTAAACTTAATCAACTACGATATGGATAAATACGGTGACGCTGAAGTCCGTAAGAATCTGATCAACAAGTGGGTTACTGAAGTTAAAATGAGTAAATAAGATGTTGGGTGCGGCGCCTGTCGCCGCACTTTACCTGATTGACTCACGTACGACTCGCGAGCTTCGCGATTTAGTGTATTAGCTACTTACTATAAAAAATGATGCCAAATAAAAGAGTGTCTGCACCACGCAGACGGCTCCAGCTTGGCTCACTCATTAGAACGATAATATTAATTAAGTTTAAAATTATTTTCGTTATAAATCATTCCATTAACCCAATGATTAATTAACTCAATAATAATAAACTTAGGGGAAAAACAATGCCTCAGACCTTAACCCTCACAGCCTCGAAGAAAAAGGACAGCATCTTCCTTTGGATTCTGATAGCGTGGCTGGGCTTCGCTCTGCTACCCTCATGGAGCCTCGACTACGGCTTATTCGACTCAACCCAAGATGAGATCTTAGCTGCGTACGGCTGGAGCAGTGTCAATATTAGTTGGCTATGGTATTTATTGCCTTCTATTTTACTGTTAAGACCAATCACGCCAGCCGATCGTAATCAAAAATCCCGCCACTATCTTGATATCGCGGTTGCCGCTATCACGGCAGTTCTCGTGATTATTACTGCTTATTTAGAGGGTAAGGGATTAGGCTATTCCGCCATCACCTTATTTATCGCCCTTGGAATGATAATGACCCACGCCCTGACTCGATTAGAGTGGCTGGGTGGCGACCAATTTGTTATTGGCTCCCTTATCACCGTCGTCGCACTGATTGCGCTATTTATCGTCTTTCCCAGTGTGGCAATTTTTATTCCGATGTTTACTGACGGGAACGGAGATTTTGCACCATTTGCATTTGTGGCTATTTTAACCCAGTCGCATATTGTTCAGGTCATCATCAACTCCATATTCCTCTCACTAGCAGTGGGTGTTGGGTGTACCTTCTTTGGTTTAATCCTGGCGATTTACACCACTCGAATTGCTAAGCGCTCCGCGATTATTGGTCGCGTATTCTCGATTTTACCGATTGTGACCCCGCCGTTTGTTGTCGGTTTAGGCGTCACCTTAATGATGGGTCGCTCAGGCTATATTACTGAGTTTTTAGCTACCTATATGGGGCTAGAAAATACTAACTGGCTATATGGCTTTACCGGTATTTGGTTAGCGCAGGTTCTCGCGTTCACCCCGATGTCCTTTATGATCCTTGATGGTGCGATTAAAACTATCCATCCATCACTGGAAGAAGCGTCATACACCTTACGCGCTAACCGCTACCAGACATTCTTCAACGTGTTTATGCCACTGTTGAAACCGGCACTGGCGAACGCCTTCTTAATCGTGATTGTGCAATCCCTTGCTGACTTCAGTAACCCATTAGTATTAGGGGGTAACTTCGACGTTCTGGCGACACAAATCTATTTCTATATCACCGGTTCCCAGCTTGATTACCAAGCGGCCAGTACGTTAGGTGCATCCTTACTTGTCTTCTCATTGCTGGTTTTCTGTGTGCAATACATGTGGATTGGTAAACGTTCTTACGTCACCGTTTCCGGTAAATCATATCGTGGCGATGTTCAACCGCTGCCCGTTTCTCTTGTCGCAACAGTGACAACAATTCTCGGTATTTGGGTCGCGTTTAACGTCTTACTGTACGGCAGCATCTTCTACGGAAGCTTCACAGTGAACTGGGGCGTGGACTACACCTTAACACTGGACAACTTTATCAAACTGTTTGGTCAAGGTTTTGATGATGGTGCATGGCCGTCACTGTTAGACACCCTGTTATATGCGGGTATCGCTGCACCAATCACGGCGATTTTAGGTCTGCTTATCGCGTATATTGTGGTTCGCCAAGATTTCCGTGGTAAGAAAACCATCGAATTTACCACTATGTTGTGCTTTGCCGTACCAGGTACTGTGGCTGGGGTTTCTTACATCCTCGCCTTTAACGATACACCGTTCTATTTAACCGGTACCGCGGCGATTGTGATTATCTCCATGACCATGCGTAACGTACCAGTGGGTATTCGTGCGGGTATCGCAGGATTAGGGCAAATTGACAAATCGTTAGATGAGGCTTCCCTCAGCTTGCGTGCAGGTTCAATGCGGACAATTTTCCACATCCTGCTGCCATTGTTACGCCCAGCAATTTTATCGGCGCTGATCTACAGCTTTGTCCGTGCTATCACCACCGTAAGCGCTATTGTGTTCTTGGTTACGCCAGATACCCGCGTTGCGACAGCGTATATCTTGAACCGTGTTGAAGATGGTGAATACGGTGTGGCGATTGCTTACGGTTCTATTCTGATCGTGGTCATGCTCGCGATTATCTTCTTATTTGACTATTTAATTGGCGAAGCCCGTGTTTCACGTTCCAAAGCCAAAAATGCACAGTAATCATGGAGTCACTGACATGACACAGAAAAGTTTCGTTGAATTAAAAAATATAACTAAGCGCTTTGGCGACAATACGGTCATTGACGATTTAAGCCTTTCTATCCCACAAGGGAGCATGGTCACCCTATTAGGACCATCTGGTTGTGGTAAAACCACTGTACTGCGCTTAGTCGCAGGTTTAGAAAAGCCTACTGAAGGGCGTATGTTTATCGATGGCGAAGATGTCACCGACCGCTCTATTCAACAGCGCGATATTTGTATGGTATTCCAATCCTATGCCCTCTTCCCGCATATGTCGTTAGGGGATAACGTGGGATATGGATTGAAAATGCTTGGCTTGCCAAAGGCTGAAATAAAAAAACGTGTAGAAGAAGCGCTGGAACTGGTGGACTTAGCGGGCTTTGCAGACCGTTTCGTTGACCAAATTTCCGGTGGACAGCAGCAGCGTGTTGCACTAGCACGTGCCTTGATTTTAAAACCAAAGGTACTGTTATTTGATGAGCCATTAAGTAACTTGGATGCTAACTTACGCCGTAGCATGCGTGAAAAAATCCGTGAACTGCAACAGCAATTTAATATTACCTCACTGTACGTGACCCACGACCAGAGTGAAGCTTTTGCGGTTTCGGATATGGTTCTGGTAATGAACAAAGGTAAAATCATGCAGTTAGGTTCACCTCAAGAACTGTACCGCCAACCTGCTTCCAAGTTTATGGCGAGCTTTATGGGTGATGCGAACATTTTCCCTGCTACACTCAGCAGCGATTCCGTGGATATCTTTAATTACCGTTTACCGCGCCCTGCGCTGTTTGCAACAGATAAAACCCAAGTCACTGTCGGCGTTCGCCCTGAAGCCATCACATTAAGCAAACAAGGTGAAGATAGCCAACGCTGTACCATCACTCATGTGGCTTATATGGGGCCGCAATATGAGGTCACAGTAGATTGGCATGGTCAATCAATGCTATTGCAGATCAACGCAACTCAATTGCAACCGTCTGTAGGTGAAGATCTTTACCTGCAAATCCACCCATACGGGATGTTTATTTTAGAATAAAGATTTTCTGTTTTAGATATATCTCAACCGCCCGATTGGGCGGTTTTTTATGGATAACAGATAAAAAAACACCCTATAAATCAGGCGACCTATAGGGTGTTTAGTTTTTAACTTTAAATTAAAACAGGTGTTTTAATCTCAGCCTAATTGCTCACATGTATGATAAAAAATGGCGATACTTGCTATTTTCGTCACTAACACAGAATAAAAAAACGACGATTTAGTGTGACTTAGTATCACCCTTTGCTATAGTGTGACTAAGTTACACCTAATAGATATGCGAGGCTTATATGTCAACAACCAAATTAAGGCAGCAAGGCGGAGCTGTTGTTTTAACTATCCCAATTGAAGTCGCCAATATGGCAGGATGGGTTGTCGGTATGAAATTAAATATTGATGCTGTAGGAGAATCCATTTGCATAAAACCGGTAAAACGCGTGGCTAGAGGAAGAAAATCTATTAATGAGCTACTATCCGGTATTGATAAAGAAGAGATTAAGTTATTAAACAGTGAAGTCGATGATTCTGACCCAGAGGGAAATGAGGTTATTTAATGGTAAACGTGAAAAGGCCCCACAAAGGCCAGATTTGGCACATTAATGGTGATCCAGTCGCAGGTAAGGAATTCAAGGGGCCCCACTACTATTTAGTGATTACAGATTCACAAATCAACACCGCACTTGGTACGTCAATTTGCGTTCCTATTACAAGTGGAGGGAGCCGTGCCAGAACTCAAAATGTCACTGTTTACTTAGATGGTTCAAGTACAGACACGGGGAACATTACTGGCTGTATCTTATGTTATCAACTTCGCTCGTTGGATTTAATCGCCAGAAAAGCCACCTACTCAGCAACCCTAAATGAAGATATTTTCGAAGAAGTTCTCAGTAATATTATTGATATCATTGACCCTCAAATTTGAATCTTTACCATTTTTGATGAAACAAAAAACACCCTATAAATCAAGCGACTTATAGGGTGTTTTGTTTTTAGCTCTAAATTAAAACAGACGTTTTAATCTCAGCCTAATTGCTTACGTGCATTACGGAAAATGCGCATCCATGGACTATCTTCACCCCAGTTTTCTGGGTGCCAAGAGTTGCTTACCGTACGGAATACACGCTCAGGGTGCGGCATCATAATAGTCGCGCGACCATCCATTGATGTTACTGCCGTAATCCCATTCACAGAACCGTTCGGGTTCGCTGGGTATTGCTCCGTCACTTGACCGTAGTTATTCACAAAACGCATTGCCACCAGCGCGTTATTTTCTAACTGAGTTAAGTGAGCAGGTGCACGAGTTTCTACTTGGCCTTCACCGTGAGAAACCGCAATCGGCATACGCGAACCCGCCATATCTTGCAGCAGTAATGATGGGCTGTTTGCAATTTCCACTAAGCTGAAGCGCGCTTCAAAGCGCTCTGAACGGTTACGTACAAAGCGAGGCCAATACTCAGCACCAGGGATCAGGTCATGCAAGTTAGACATCATCTGGCAACCATTACATACACCTAATGATAAAGTGTCTGGGCGGTTGAAGAAGGAGGCAAACTCATCACGAACACGGTTATTGAACAGAATGGACTTCGCCCAACCTTCACCCGCGCCTAATACGTCACCGTATGAGAAACCACCGCATGCCACTAGCGCTTGGAACTGTTCAAGAGACAAGTTACCCGCCAGTAAATCACTCATGTGAACGTCGATAGCATCAAAGCCTGCACGATCCCATGCCGCCGCCATTTCAACGTGGGAGTTAACCCCTTGCTCACGCAGCACAGCCACTTTAGGACGAACACCAGACGCGATATACGGAGCAGCAATATCCTCTGCGATATCGTAAGTCAGCTTCACATTCAGACCTGGATCTTGATTGTCTTTCTTCGCTTCGTGCTCTTGATCTGCGCACTCTTCGTTATCACGTAAACGCTGCATCTGCCATGTAGTTTCAGCCCAGCACTCACGCAGAGCACTACGGGAACCGTTGTAAACTACCGTATCACGGCTATTAATGATCACCGCGTCGTCGTGCGTTGCAGAACCCAGATAGTGAACACAGCCAGCTAAGCCAGCATCGGCAAAACACTGCTCTACGTATTGGCGATCAGCACCTTGGATTTGGATCACTGCACCCAACTCTTCATTAAACAGCGCCGCTAAGGTGTCTTCATCAAATGAACTGATATCCACGTTAATACCGCAATGACCCGCAAATGCCATTTCCACTAACGTGACAAACAACCCACCATCAGAACGGTCATGGTATGCCAGTAGTTTTTGTTCAGATAACAGTTTTTGAATGGTATTAAAGAAGCCTAACAACAGCGCTGGGTCACGAACATCTGGCGCTTTATTACCTAATTGACGATAAACTTGCGCCAGTGCAGAGCCACCAAGCGCATTGTGACCTTGACCAAGGTCGATTAATAACAAGCCGTTATCTGCCGTAGTTTTCAGCTCTGGTGTAACCGTTAGACGAACATCTTCAACGCGACCAAATGCACTGATAATCAATGATAATGGCGACGTCATTTCACGCTCTTCACCATTTTGCTGCCAGCGAGTTTTCATTGACATTGAGTCTTTACCCACTGGGATAGTCAGACCTAATGCTGGACACAACTCTTCACCGACCGCTTTAACCGCTTCGTACAGACCCGCGTCTTCCCCTGGGTGACCCGCCGCAGACATCCAGTTAGCAGACAGCTTCACGCGCTTAAGATCTTGTACATAAGAGCACGCTAAGTTGGTTAATGCTTCACCCACAGCCATACGCGCAGAAGCGGCGAAATCCAACAGAGCCACTGGCGTTCTTTCACCAATAGACATTGATTCACCATAATAGCTATCCAAACTTGCGGTTGTCACCGCGCAGTCAGCCACTGGGATCTGCCAAGGGCCAACCATTTGATCACGAGCAACCATTCCTGTCACAGTGCGGTCACCGATAGTGATTAAGAAGGTTTTTTCTGCCACAGCAGGTAAATGCAGAACGCGCTTAACTGCTTCAGTTAAATCGATGGCGGTTCTATCCAGTGATTCAGGCTCTGCTATCAGTGTTGTCACATCACGCAACATTTTCGGCGTTTTGCCAAGTAGCACATCCAGTGGCATATCGATTGGTTGGTTATCAAAATGCTCATCATTAAGAGTTAAATGACGCTCTTCCGTTGCTTCACCGATCACAGCAAACGGCGCGCGTTCACGCTCACAAATTTCAGTGAATAATGCCAGTTGTTCCGGAGCAACCGCCATCACATAGCGCTCTTGGGATTCGTTACACCACACTTCCAATGGGCTCATTCCTGGTTCATCATTAAGAATTTTACGCAGTTCAAAACGCCCACCACGACCGCCATCGCTCACCAGTTCAGGCATTGCGTTGGATAATCCCCCCGCACCAACATCATGGATAAACAGAATTGGGTTTTTATCACCTAGCTGCCAGCATTTGTCGATCACTTCTTGGCAACGACGCTCCATTTCGGCGTTATCACGTTGAACAGAAGCAAAATCAAGATCCGCCGCAGATTGACCGGATGTCATGGATGATGCAGCCCCGCCCCCTAAACCGATATTCATCGAAGGGCCACCCAAAACGATGAGCTTAGCGCCAACGGTAATTTCACCTTTTTGAACGTGATCCGCACGGATGTTACCAATACCACCCGCTAACATAATTGGCTTATGGTAACCACGTAATTCTTCACCATTATGGCTATTCACTTTCTCTTCATAGGTACGGAAATAACCTAATAATGCGGGACGCCCAAATTCGTTGTTAAATGCCGCCCCGCCTAAAGGACCTTCCGTCATAATATCGAGTGCAGTCACAATACGTTCAGGCTTGCCGAAATCTTCTTCCCAAGGTTGTTCAAAACCCGGAATACGTAAGTTTGAAACGGAGAAGCCCACTAAACCTGCTTTTGGTTTTGCACCGCGACCTGTTGCGCCTTCATCACGAATTTCACCACCAGAACCAGTTGCAGCCCCCGGCCATGGAGAGATTGCCGTTGGGTGGTTGTGGGTTTCCACTTTCATCAAAATATGTGCATCTTCTTGATGATAACGATAAGTACGTCCATCTGGCTCAGGGAAGAAACGACCTACTGAGGAACCTTCCATTACTGCCGCATTATCTTTATAAGCAGACAAGACGTGATCTGGCGTTTTTTCAAAGGTGTTTTTGATCATTTTAAACAGGGATTTTGGCTGTGTTTCCCCGTCAATAATCCAATCCGCATTGAAAATTTTATGGCGGCAATGTTCTGAGTTTGCTTGCGCAAACATATATAGCTCAACATCCGTTGGGTTACGTTTTAACCCTGTGAACGCCTCTAATAGATAATCAATTTCATCGTCGGCTAACGCTAAGCCCATCTCTTTGTTAGCCGTATCGAGTGCTTGGCGTCCGCCTGCGATAATATCAATCACTTTCATTGGGGCAGGCTGCTGCTGAACAAATAGCGCTTCGGCTTGTTCAAAAGAGGCAAAAACCGTTTCCATCATACGGTCATGTAACAGACTGATGACTAAGTCCCACTGCTCGCTTGTCAGTGAATCGGCTTGAATATAGTAGGCAACGCCGCGCTCAATACGTTTAACCTGTGTTAAGCCACAGTTATGTGCGATATCCGTTGCTTTAGAAGACCAAGGAGAGATAGTTCCTGGGCGTGGGGTGACTAAAATCAGTTTTCCAAATGGCTCATGCTCTGCCAGAGAAGGACCATATTTTAATAAACTACTCAGTTTACCTTGCTCACTGCCACTTAATGGGGCTGATAGCTCAGCAAAATGCATATATTCAGCATAGATATCCGTTACTGGGAGCTGTTTTTCAGCAAACAGCGCCAAAAGGCGGGTAATACGAAATGCTGATAGTGCCGGTGAGCCACGCAAAATTTCCATAGTCTTAAATTCTCTCTTTTAAACGCCAGCCCTGATCACGAAAGCAGGGAAACCGGAGTCCATTATAGAGCAATGTTCATCAATACGAAACCGTTTGCGTGACTAAAAATAGAGCGATTAGTTAAATATTAATATGTGCTAAATACGATAATATTAGTTGCACCGATCATCATTGTTAGAGCAAAATACGAAACCACTGGATTTATAACCATGATTAAACAGTTTTTATTAAGCGCACAACACCAGTTCCTACACGAGAAATAATTATTTGAATAACCTAAAAGTTAACTATTTTATTATCGTGGTCATCGCTTTACTTGCCACCATGATCATTGGCTTCAATGTCCGATGGTCTAATACGCAAAACACCCAAATCGACAAAATTATCTCTCGGGGTGAGTTACGTATTAGCGCAGTAAGTTCACCACTCATTTATATTGATGAGCAGCGTCAGCTACGTGGCTTTGACTACGAGCTTGCTCAAGGCTTTGCCACGTACCTAGGCATTAAACTCAAAATTATTATTCGCCCGACTATTGAACAGATTTTCGAAGATCTCGATAACGACGATGCCGACATCGCTGTGGCGGGGCTGCTGTATAATAAAGACCGTTTGGAAACCATGAAAACGGGTCCAAGCTATTTGAGTGTTACTCAGCAATTGGTTTACCGTAAAGGCACTACGCGCCCAAAAACCTTTAATGACCTGAAAGGGAAATTAATGGTTATCGCGGGGAGCACTCATGCAAGCACGTTAAAAGCACTTTCAGCGCAATATCCTAATCTTAAGTGGGAAGAAAGCAGCAACTATACACCAAGTCAATTATTAGAAATGGTGGCCGAAGGTGAAATTGATTACACCCTTGAAGATTCTATTGCGGTCTCTTTGCAGCAACGTATTCATCCTAAAGTCGCCGTGGCATTTGATTTGCGCGATGACCATGCCATTACATGGTATTTAAGCCGCCAACATGACAACAGCCTAGATGCCGCCCTGCTCGATTTTTTTAATCTCAGCAATCAGAACGATCTTCTTGCTCGCTTGATTGAAAAGCATTTCAGCCATGTGGAATCCTTCGATTATTTCGATACCATAACGTTTATTAGCGCCATAAATAATAAACTGCCGGATTATCAACCTCTCTTTGAGAAATATGCTGAGACCGTTGAGAGCATCGATTGGAAATTACTTGCTGCAATAGCTTGGCAAGAATCTCACTGGAATCCTCTTGCAACCTCACCGACTGGCGTTCGTGGGATCATGATGCTCACCAAACCAACGGCTGCAACTATGGGAATTGAAGACAGGTTAGATCCAGAGGGGAGCATTAAAGGTGGGGCTGCGTATTTAGCCTATATTATGAAACGCTTACCCGATTCTATCGCTGAAGATGATCGCATTTGGTTTACCCTTGCTGCCTATAATATGGGTTATGGGCATATGCTGGATGTGCGAAAACTAACGCAAAGACTTGGCGGTAATCCTGACCGCTGGCTTGATGTTAAAGCAAATTTACCCTTGCTAACTCAGCAAAAATATTATTCCCAGCTCACTTATGGTTATGCCCGAGGACACGAAGCTTATCGCTATGTAGAAAATATTCGTCGCTATCATCAAAGCTTAGCGGGTTATTTGCAAAGTCAGGAGAAAAAGCAGAAAACACTCGAAATTGCCAAGAAATCTCACGTTTACGTTGTAGTGCCAAATGAGAACTCGCCGCTTTCATCTTATGTGATGCCTGATGTAGTGTCAGCAAAAGTGGAGATCGCGCCCAAAGCGTCAGCAAATCTCGGTGTGTTTAATGCCAAGGAAAATACTCGTGCACCAAACGACTCTCTAGGGAAATATATTTTGGCAAAACCAACGCGTTCGAGTTCCACCGATAATAACGTAGCCCTACAAAAGGAAACATCAATTGAAGACTAGCTTTCGGGATTTTGAGCCTGTTTTTCTTGACGTCTCTGCTCTTTAATTTGTGCTCTGCGCATTCTAAAAAAATCGCTGAGCATGGATGAGCAAGTTTCTTCAAGTACACCACTCGTCACTTCAACATAGTGGTTTAAACCTGGCTGCGACATGATATTAATGAAGGAGCCACATGCCCCCGTTTTAAAATCGTTCGCGCCATACACCACTCGACCGATGCGGCTATGGATCATCGCCCCTGCACACATAATGCAAGGTTCTAAAGTGACATACAGCGTTGTGTCTAATAAACGGTAATTCTGTAGTGCGGTGCCCGCTTTTTGTAAGGTAATAATTTCGGCATGGGCGGTAGGGTCGTGATTTTCAATGGAGTGGTTCCAGCCTTCTGCTATTAGTTGGTTATCTTTGACCAGTAACGCACCGACAGGAATTTCCCCTGCATCTTGAGCTTTTTTTGCTAGCTCAAGAGCTTGAGCCATCCAATACTCGTCGATTTCTAATTGCGTCACTCTAGCCTCTCATTCATCCACACTCGAAAAGTTGATTATTACGAAATGTTAAAGTGACTGCAAATTGAATCTGATATTAATCAACAACTAATTACTAAAAATGGCAAGTTTTGCTGCGAACCCCATAAAGAATGCACCGACAGTGCAATTTCCCAATTTCGCCAAAATCTGCTTTTCCCGTAAAAAGCGCGCTATCAAGTAGCCACTGAATATCAATAAGCTTAGATACAAGAAGCTAACCGTCTCTAAGATAACCGCTAATACCATGTACGGCACCCAAGCATGGCTATAATTGAAGTCGATAAATTGAATAAAGAACGAGATATAGAACAAAATTGCTTTCGGATTCGTTAAGCTAAGTACCAACGCACGAGTGAAGTAATTTTCTTTTCTTACTTCAATCTGCTCAACCCCTGCTGATAACGATTTTTTCTGCCAAAAAGTTGCATATAAGATTTTGCACCCTAAGTACAAAAGATAAGCTGCCCCTAAGTATCTTACGATGGTAAACAGCGTTGGAGAGGCTTTGATCACCGAGGCAACACCAATGAATGAAAGAAAAATCAGTATTGCATCGCCAGTGAAAACACCGATTGCAGCGCGATATCCCGCTTTTGTCCCATGTGAAGTACTTGATTTTAATACATACAGTGAGTTTGGACCGGGAACAATGATGATAAGCACCAACCCCGCTAAGTAAGTCCAAAAATTCAATACCCCTAGATTTTCAAACATGACCACTTCCTAATTGTTTTTTCTTATTACTATCACAGTTGCGATCCATTGTGAATATTCTACTTTTATTAATTTTTAAATCATTTGAATATATAAAACGAACTAATAATTAACATTATTTTTAAAATCTCTCTCATTAAATATGATTAACCCGCACTTAAGTTTTCATAATTTAAATAAGAGGAATAAACATGGCTTTTATTAGAAGAACCGTGCAATCAAGTATCTTTGAAGAGTTTTACCCAACAACGCTTGCATTCAGCGCTGCTAAGAAAAATTACTTCTTAGGGCATTCAAAAGATAAATCCTACATGATCTATAACATGACAGATGCCGGCAAAATTGAACCTACCGTTGTCGTACAAAAAGGTAAATTAAAAACCTATCTGCAAAATATTCAAGCTTTCTACGATCCAACACAGAACAAACAGTATCTGTACGGTTATAATCTCGATGAGAAAGTTATCGATGTTTATCAAATCGCTGATAATGCCAGCATCGTGCTAATGTATTCTGAGGAGTTCAACGTTGAAGACTCTATAAAATCAGCGACCTTCTTTATCATTAATGGTGTACTGTGCTTCTATACGCAATCTGATAAAACTAAGAGCTGGTATATCTATAACTTAATTAATTATTAATTTAATATTTGCTATTAACTATTAATTGCTTTCTTCCATAAGAGCTTAAATTAAGCTCTTATTCTATTTGTATAAATAGAGCCTTTTTATATTATTAATTCGACTTTATTTACAAACTATCCACTTTAAATAATACTTAGAACTTTCAATTATTCTGCTTGTTTATCACTGTTTTTTAGTTGGTCATCTCCGTTCACTCGCACATAATTCAGTGTCTAATTGATTTACTTCAGTGTAAAATGACGTTCGAAGACGTATACTACTGGTTTAAATCTGATATAACTAATTGAAATGGCACTATTAATTACTAAAAAATGCATTAACTGCGATATGTGTGAACCTGAATGTCCAAATGATGCGATCTTCATGGGGACGGAAATCTATGAAATAGATTCAAGCCTGTGTACTGAATGCGTTGGGCACTATGATAAACCCACTTGCCAATCAGTTTGCCCTATCACTAATACAATTATTACAGATCCTGAACATATTGAATCCCAGGAACAGCTTTGGGATAAATTTGTCATGATCCATCACGCCGATAAAATCTAATTTCATAAAGATGCGGAACAGACTTGTTGAAACGACGATGGTTGAACTCTGCGTTATTTAGCTTTGTTTTACTAAAAACCCATCCGTTGAAGTGCTCTTTCATTAAAAGACTTTTTCATTGAGCTACTATTTCATTGAAACATTGCCGACTGCAGATAAGCCGGCAATGAATAATGACTACAGACTTTCAATAATCACCGTTGCAGCCGCATAGTGTCGTTCATCAGTAATTGAAACATGAAAATGCGTGGCTTTTAAGCTATTGGCTAATTTTAACGCTTCACCGCTCAGTGACAGTAATGGCTTGCCTAGCTCATCGTTTGTGACTTCAAACTGATTAAAAGCCAAACCATTACGGATCCCCGTACCTAATGCCTTAGCCGCCGCTTCTTTCACTGCAAATCGCTTAGCAAGAAAACGCGCAGGCTTAGTTTGTTGCTGGTATTGCGCATATTCATGCTCTGTTAAAATACGCTTCGCTAAGCTATCTGCGGAGCGCTCGATAACAGATTCAATACGCGTAATCTCAACAATATCTGTACCTAAACCTACAATAGCCATTATTTACGTGCTTCTGTGAGTAAGTTTTTCATGTCAGACACCGCTTGAGCTAAACCGCTAAACAGTGCACGCCCAATAATCGCGTGACCGATATTCAGCTCATAAATTTCAGGCAGCGCTGCGATACGTTGAACATTATGGTAAGTCAGTCCATGCCCCGCATTCACTTTAATACCTTTACCTGCAGCATAACTTACGCCATCACGAATACGGCGGAACTCAAGCTCTTGCTCTTGTTCAGTTTTGGCATCCGCATATGCGCCTGTGTGAATTTCAATAAATGGCGCTCCACACTCTTGAGCAGCATCAATTTGTTCATGATCCGCATCGATAAATAAAGAAACTAAAATACCTGCTTCGGTCAGCCGTTTTACTGCGGATGCGACTTTTTGTTTTTGCCCTGCGACATCAAGTCCGCCTTCAGTGGTCACTTCCTCGCGCTTTTCAGGAACCAAACAGCAATAAGTCGGCTTAATACGACAAGCAATGTCAATCATCTCATCTGTGACTGCCATTTCAAGGTTCATACGCGTTTGAATGGTTTGGTTGAGCAGTTCAACGTCTCTATCGGTAATATGACGGCGATCTTCACGTAAGTGAATAGTGATCCCGTCGGCTCCAGCTTGCTCAGCAACAAATGCCGCTTGAACAGGGTCAGGATATTGTGTTCCTCTTGCATTTCTAACAGTTGCAATGTGGTCAATGTTAACGCCCAATAACAGCTCAGCCATGTTTAACTCCCTATGAATAAACAGTCACTTATTTCTTGTCTGCCATATCCTACTGCAATTTATGGTGTTGGGGGAAAAAATATCTCTTTCTTCCTTACTGATTCCAAACTAATAATAATATTTCATCAATTACATTCATTTTTTGGGAAGCGCCTCGAAGAAAGTAAATAGCACAAAAAATTTGTCTCGCTCACCTGCCGTTTTATGGTTACAACAGTTTGGATGACAGCCATTTGCAATTACAACAGATAAAAAATAGCGCCATAAAACAAAATCAAATAATTGCTATGACTTAGCCATGTTCTGAGAAGGGATAGTAAATTGCCTGAAAAGTTCACGGCTTTTAAGAGGTTTACCACCTAGGTAAGGTTTTAGTGCCATGCGGGTAAACCGTTTAGCAGCTTTTAAGGTGTCGGCATCTGGGAATTCTCGGTCGGCTAACGCTCTTAATTGCTTCCCCGTGAACGTGAGTTGGTCAACAACTAGGCTGCCGATAAACCCTTTTTCTTCACGGTAACGGTAAGTCATGGTGTCTGAAACTGGCTCACCACTGCCCGCACAATGTAAAAAATCTACGCCATAACCGAGATAAGACAGCAAAGCGAGCTCGAACTGGCGTAACGCAGATTCAGGCGTGCGTTCACTCCCTGCTAAAACTTGCAAACAATTGAGGTAATCAAAAAATAGAGATGAATAAGGTGTACCGAACTCAATAACCCGAGCGGTAAGTTCATTAAGATATAAACCGCTATATAAAACAGTGCCACTGAGAGGGAGAGCAAGAGAGACAGGGTCAGCATTGATGAGAGTTTTGATTTCACCTTTGCCACTCCAACGGATCAACAAAGGTGTAAAAGGCTGTAAACAGCCTCTTAATGGTGAGCGGTTGCGTCTCGCACCCTTTGCTAGCAAACGAATTTTACCTTCCCCTTCCGTGAAAAAGTCAATTAATAGACTTGTTTCACTGTAAGGACGGGAATGGAGCACAAACGCGCGTTGCCAACCACTCACGGTGTCACCGATTATTTTAAATCGTCAACATAGCCCAGACTGCGCAGTGCTCTTTCATCATCTGCCCAACCGGATTTAACTTTAACCCAAAGCTCTAAGTGAACTTTCGTTTCAAACAGGCGTTCCATATCAATACGAGCTTCTGTACCAATGGTTTTCAGCTTGCTACCTTTATTACCGATAACCATTTTTTTCTGGCCTTCACGCTCAACTAAAATCAGACCGTTGATATGGTAGCCGCCTTTATCCATCTCTTTAAACTGTTCAATTTCAACAGTCACAGAGTACGGTAACTCATCACCTAAGAAACGCATCAGTTTTTCACGGATAATTTCAGAAGCCATAAAACGCTGAGAGCGGTCTGTAATATAGTCTTCAGGGAAGTGGTGAATAGCTTCAGGGATATGCTGTTTCACAATCTTCGCGATGGTATCAACGCCAGTGCCTTTTTCTGCACTGATTGGTACGACATCCAAGAAATTCATTTTTTGGCTGATCATACCGATGTGTGGCAGTAAGCTGGTTTTATCCACCACATTATCAATTTTGTTGATCGCCAAAATAACTGGGCAACGTAAGCTAGATAGCTTGTTCAGCACCATTTCATCATCTGGTGTCCAGTGGGTACCTTCAACCACAAAAATAACCAATTCAACATCGCCAATAGAGCTAGATGCTGCGCGGTTCATCAAACGGTTAATCGCTCTTTTTTCTTCGATGTGAAGACCTGGGGTATCGACATAGATAATTTGGTAATTATCTTCTGTGTGGATCCCCATAATACGGTGGCGAGTTGTCTGCGGCTTTCTCGATGTGATCGAGACTTTTTGCCCCAGTAACTGGTTTAACAGTGTTGATTTCCCAACATTTGGTCGTCCAACTATGGCAACAAAACCACAGTGGGATTGTAATTCACTCATTCAATCTCCAAGATTTTCAATGCTTGTTCTGCTGCGGCTTGCTCCGCTTTACGACGGCTTGAACCTATGCCGTTAATCGGCTCTTCAATGCCGCTCACTTGGCAATGGATCGTAAATTCTTGATCATGAGCTTCACCTTTCACATGTACCACTAAATAGTTTGGCAGTGGAAGATGACGCCCTTGCAGATATTCTTGTAGCCGCGTTTTCGGGTCTTTTTGTTTATCACCCGGACTAATTTCATCCAATCTTACTTTGTACCATGCCAGAATGATCTCTTCGATAGTTTGAATATTACTGTCGAGGAAAATCCCACCAATTAAGGCTTCAACGGTATCCGCTAAGATTGATTCTCGGCGGAAACCGCCACTTTTTAATTCACCCGGTCCTAAACGTAAACATTCACCGAGTTCAAATTCACGGGCAATTTCCGCCAGTGTATTTCCACGCACTAACGTTGCGCGCATACGGCTCATATCACCTTCATCCACCTTAGGAAAACGATGATAGAGATCGTTAGCAATCACAAAACTGAGAATTGAATCACCCAAAAATTCCAGTCTTTCATTATGTTTGCTGCTAGCACTTCTATGAGTTAATGCCTGAATTAATAAATCATTTTGCTGGAATGTATATCCCAGCTTACGCTGTAATTTTTCTAACAAAGAGGGGTTCATGTGCGCCCAACCATTCTACGTTTAATAAAAAAGCACACGCAACAGACCTGTAAAATCAGCTATTTTACAAAACTGTTGCGTTTGCACTGACTTCCGTCGACCATCACTCGTAAGCAATTGATATTCGAAAAATAACTTTTATGAATTATCGGAATTTAACGAGGATAGTTAATAATTAGGAAGTCAATAATGTTTAAAACAACATTATTGTACACTGGGTAAAATAATAATGCTTATGATAATGCGAGTTTTCTAATGAAAACTCGCATTGTCTGAAATGAATTATAGAGGACCAATTCGGCTAAAGCGAATACCTGTAGGCCATTCGTTCTCTTGTTTATCTAAACTTAACCAAATAAACACTGCACGCCCCACTAAATTTTGCTCAGGAACAAAGCCCCACATACGGCTATCAGAACTGTTGTCTCTATTATCACCCATCATAAAATAGTGTTTCTCAGGCACAATCCACTCATTAAGTGGTAAACCTGGTTGTACATATTTTGATTGAGTAATGTAGTTATTAATCGTCAAAATTTGGTGCGTAACGGTATCTAACTTCTCACTTCGACCATATTGACGCAGTGAGTTATTCGGTAACGCTTGGTCTACTGGGATTTGATAATTACCATATTGATTATCAACCACAGAGCTATTTTCAAATACCATTGTCCATTCACTTGGTTCTAATGGACCATAAGTGACCGGCAATTTTTCTGTGCATTTATTGTCTGCACAGTTAGGGTAAATGGTCAGCTCTTTCGCTTCTGGGTTATAAATGATTTTATCCCCCGGCAAACCAATAACGCGTTTCACGAAGTCTACATTTGGCTCTTTCGGATATTTAAATACCGCGATATCTCCACGATTAGGCTTACCCGTTTCGATTAATGTGGTTTGAGTAATAGGATCTTTCAATCCATAAGAAAACTTCTCAACCAGCATAAAATCACCAACTAAGAGCGTTGGCATCATCGAACCTGATGGGATTTGGAACGGCTCATAAATAAACGAACGAACAATCAAAACAATGGCTAACACAGGAAAAATTGAGGTTCCCGTTTCCAGCCACGACGGACGACGAACCGCTTTAGCAAGTTCATCTTCGTTCATTGAGCCGTTTGTTACTTCCCGCAATTTTTTAAGTTTCGCTTTACGTGCTGGCGCAAACTTAAATTTATCTAAGCACCAAATAATCCCTGTCACCAGCGTAGCCAGTGTGAGGATCAGGGCAAATGTGTTAGCCATTAAGACTCCTTGTAAACTTAGCTGTCTTTACCAACGTGCAATATAGCAAGGAACGCTTCTTGTGGGAGTTCAACGTTACCCACTTGCTTCATACGTTTCTTACCGTCCTTTTGCTTCTGTAACAGTTTCTTCTTACGGCTAACGTCACCGCCATAACATTTGGCAAGAACGTTTTTGCGCAGCTGTTTCACTGTAGAACGAGCAATAATGTGGTTACCAATTGCTGCTTGGATAGCAATATCAAACTGTTGACGTGGAATCAGCTCTTTCATTTTTTCCACTAACTCACGTCCGCGGTACTGCGAGTTGCCACGGTGAGTGATCAGCGCTAAAGCGTCGACACGTTCGTTGTTGATTAACACATCCACACGCACCATGTCTGACGTTTGGAAACGCTTGAATGAATAATCTAAAGAAGCATAACCACGAGAGGTTGATTTTAAACGGTCAAAGAAATCCAGTACCACTTCTGACATCGGAATTTCATAGGTAAGAGAAACCTGATTTCCGTGATAAACCATGTTGGTTTGTACGCCACGTTTTTCAATACACAGAGTGATAACGTTACCTAAATACTCTTTAGGCATCAGCATATGACACTCAGCGATAGGCTCTCTTAACTCTTCGATGTTATTCAGCGGTGGTAATTTCGACGGACTATCCACATAAACAATCTCGCCGTTAGTTTGCTGAACTTCATAAACTACCGTTGGTGCCGTGGTGATCAGATCAAGATCGTATTCGCGTTCTAAACGCTCTTGAATGATTTCCATGTGCAGTAAGCCAAGGAAACCACAACGGAAACCGAATCCTAATGCTGTTGACGTTTCTGGTTCATAGAACAAAGAAGCATCGTTCAGGCTTAATTTACCCAATGCATCGCGGAAAGCTTCATAGTCATCAGAGCTAACAGGGAACAGACCCGCATAGACTTGAGGTTTAACTTTTTTGAAGCCTGGTAATGCTTTATCTGCTGGGTTACGAGCACCAGTTAAAGTATCCCCGACAGGTGCGCCAGTGATGTCTTTAATCGCACACACTAACCAGCCTACTTCACCGCAGTTAAGCACATCACGGTCAACTTGTTTTGGTGTGAAAATACCGAGGCGATCCGCGTTATACACATTGCCCGTACTCATCACTTTAACTTTGTCACCTTTTTTCAATGTTCCGCTTTTAATACGGATCAGAGAAACAACGCCTAAATAGTTATCGAACCAAGAGTCGATAATTAGCGCTTGTAACGGTGCATCGCCATCACCTTCTGGCGGTGGGATTTCTTTTACTAAACGTTCGATAACATCTTGGACACCGATACCGGTTTTCGCAGAACAACGAACAGCATCATGGGCATCAAGACCCACAATGTCTTCAATCTCTTCAGCAACACGCTCAGGATCAGCGGCTGGTAAATCAATCTTGTTAAGGACTGGAACGACTTCCAAGTCCATTTCAATTGCGGTATAGCAGTTCGCTAAGGTTTGAGCTTCAACACCTTGCCCTGCATCCACAACTAATAATGCGCCTTCACACGCCGCCAATGAACGAGAAACTTCATAGGAGAAGTCCACGTGTCCTGGAGTGTCGATAAAGTTCAGTTGGTAAGTTTCACCATCCGCTGCTTTATAATCGAGCGTTACGCTTTGTGCTTTAATGGTGATACCACGTTCACGTTCCAGATCCATAGAGTCTAAAACCTGAGCCGCCATTTCACGGTCAGTTAAGCCACCACAGATTTGAATAATACGATCTGACAACGTGGATTTTCCGTGGTCGATATGTGCAATGATCGAAAAGTTTCTAATGTTTTTGATTTTCAAGGTAATATCTTCTTTTAAATTGCCTTACAAAATCAGTTTTGAGCAAATTTTGCCACAAAACTAAAATGCTATGATTATCACAAGATTGCTAATTAGCAGCATTTTACATACAAGAACCCACTAACACAAAGATTCAATGTAAAACAACTGTAAACTAGCTAAAGTTGAATGAGTTACTTATTTCATTTTTCTTCATTTTTGAACGACTAAAAACAAAATCGCCTGTAGTAAAAAGCTTATGTCGTGAAAGCTTAGCTACAGGCGATGATGTGAGACAATGGCATTCAACCATGTGTTTGAACACTGATTTCGCCGGGGGGCAGCCCTATTTGTAAAACGATAGGCTGAAAATCGATTTTATTGCGCCAACGTGAAGCCATTTCTCTCGCAGTGAAAAAGCCAGCAAACCCACCGAAAATGCCTGCTAATGCAACCCATACCTGCTCAAATTCAGCTAATTGAGCCAATGCGGCAAATATAAACAATCCAACCAATGGCGTTAAATAGACTAACATAGCAGAACGTAGCAAGCTTCCTTCAGGAATACCTACTTCAATTTTTTGTCCAACAACCAAAGGCTGTTCAACTTCAATTTCCAATTCGTGCTCTGTGTTAGGTCCTATTTTGTTTAAAGCATATGAACCGCAAGCAGCACGAGCGCTGCAACTTCCACATCCGGCTGAAGAGCCATAACGCAATAACGCTCGCCCTTTCTGCCACCTAACCACCGTTGCCCATTCTTTTACCATGATTTACTCCCGAAACTGAATGCTACTCGCAATTAACTGGGATGTTGATAGCGGTAGCTCCCCTATTATCGTAATCACATTTTGCTTTTGAGTCATGGTGTAAATTGTGCGGCGACCATTTTGTAGCGGCTGATCCAGTAAAGGACCTTTCGATGTTTTTGTCACATTAACCGAAAAGGTGAATAACCCATCGCTGAACATCGCTGTTTCAATGATGTCATCATCACTCAATTTTCGCGTAGAGCGAGACACTTCCTCAAAGCCTGGAGGCAGCATTCCCACCCGCCATTTAAATGATGGGTTTTCATTTTTTGGCGATACCAATAATGGTGGTAAATTCACATTACTGAGGGATTTCAATGAATCTTGTACATTTTTGCTATCTAAAACAGTCGAAATTACCCGGAACTGTTCCAGTGTTTGATTATTGTTGTCGAGCAAATCAACACGCAGTGGCAATTTAGTTTCTTCATCGATTAGTAACACATAATTAAATCGAGAATTATCTTTTGAAATAATACGGATGACTAATGCGGGTCTATCACCAATGTGCGTACGGCCAGCATCAATAAAATTATAATAAGGCTGAATTTTTTGGTAATCAGCAAAAAGGACCGTAGGTAAGTTATCAATGATATGTTCGCCATTCAGGCTAAACGCATCGAATCCCGGTTCAAAATAACTAATTCGGTTGCCATTTTGTACTATTTCTCGGCGAGATGAATCCATTTGGATCATTTGAGAAATAGGAACACCATTGATAATCGCATGGCGATAGCGCACTGGAACGATATTTTGCGGATTGAATGTCATAAACGACATTTCATATGACAGGTTCTGGGCAGCCGTTCCCATTTCTTTGAAAAGAACATCGGCATCCGTAGATGATGCCGATGCTTGATTAGATATAATCAGGCTGCCCGTCAGGCAGAGGACGGATAACCATTTATTCATTATTGCAGTTTAACCCCTGCTGATGCGGTATTTTTATCACTGTCTTGATGTGGCTGATTCAGCATCGAACGTCTTTCAATTTCATACTGTTGCAGCATGGCATTGATACGTTGATTCTGTTGTTCGATTTGCTGAGACTGTTGCTCAGTACCAAACAATTGGCTATCTGAAATATTTAAGCTAACTGGCGCACCACGTCCGACAGGAACAGTATTAAATACAGGATCATCCACAGTAGAATCGACGTTATTGCTTTGATTGTATTGTTGAACACCCACAATTACAGCGAGTGATACACATGCAGCCACACCGATTTGCGTAATTTGGCTAGCCCATGGACGAATTTTGCTCCAAAACGGGAAACCACTCCAGCTTGCAGGTTCTGGTTGTGATTCAACAACTGCTTGAGGATTAATTCGCACCGGTTCATTTTCCAGCGCTGCCGCAACTTTACTTGCAATATCAAAATGAATGACATCGCCTGTATCATTACGCAGAGTATCACGAACAAGATGATAGCTCTCCCAACGTTGCTTTAACGTTGAATCACATGAAATGGTGTTAATAAGTTCTAAATCTAGAGCTTCACCATCCATCATTGCGGAAAGTTTCTCTCTTTGCATGCCCAATTACCTTCAGTTAATTGCTCACAGTTAAATGGTAACTCGCGACCCAACCAATTAATGTTGTTGGATCAACGGCTGAACTTTTTCATCAATTGCTTCCCTTGCTCTAAAGATCCGTGATCGAACGGTACCCACAGGGCAATCCATCACTTCGGCTATCTCTTCGTAGCTTAAGCCATCAAGTTCACGTAGCGTGATTGCCATTCGGAGATCTTCTGGCAGTGACTCAATGGTACGGAAAACAACTCGCTTTAATTCATCAGACAACATTAAGTTCTCTGGGTTCGAAATTTCTTTTAATGCGCCGGCTGATTCGAAGTTTTCTGCGTCGCTTGCTTCCAGATCTGACGCGGGAGGACGTCTATCTTGCGCGACTAAGTAGTTCTTTGCCGTGTTGACAGCAATTCGATAAAGCCAAGTATAAAAGGCACTGTCGCCACGGAACGAGCCGATTGCACGATAAGCCTTAATAAACGACTCTTGTGCAACATCAGGCACATCCGCTTGCGGTACATAACGAGAAACGAGACTTGCAACCTTATGCTGGTATTTAATCACCAGTAAATTGAAAGCTTGTTGATCGCCTTTTTGTACTTTCTCAACCAATATTTGGTCTGTCAGCTGCTCGCTCATTCCAGGAACCATCTCCTGAACACAGATTGATAATGACTTAACTTGTTCATCTTCTCCCTTCCTTAAGCAAGCCTAACTTCGAGTAATAAAAACTGATGAAGTTCAATTTATTCCAAAAATAATCGAAAATAATTTCAAAAAATGGGATCGATATTTCTTAATCGATCCCATTGATCCTTGTGAGCACTACCTAATAGTATACACAAAACAGGCATATCTACGGCATGATTACGTGGAATTTATTCATTCTCATTGGCACTTTTCATTTAGCCAATGGTTTTTCCCAAAATAAATGATGATTTTCCAAATAAACTAAAGTGTCGCTAAATAATATAGTTCTTTAAGAACTCAAAATGCGATTAATACATAGTCACAGGCAGCTCGATAGGCTAACATAAAATTCTCTATAGAAACACAACACACAAACACTTATGAACGCATCCACACAGCATGACACTGATATTTTAATCATTGGAAGTGGTGTCGCAGGATTATCAGCCGCACTCCGGCTTGCACCCTTTCATCAAGTTACTATTCTCAGCAAAAGCACCCTCAGTGATGGTGCATCTTATTACGCTCAGGGCGGAATAGCCGCCGTTTTCGATGACACCGACAGCATAGAATCCCATGTTAATGACACGCTTGTGGCTGGCGCGGGGATCTGCGAAAAGAGCGCCGTAGAGTTTATAGCATCAAACGCCAAACATTGTGTTCAATGGCTGATTGACCAAGGGGTTTTATTTGATACCGAAGTCAACGAAACAGGGGAAACGCAGTATCACCTCACCCGAGAAGGCGGACACAGTCATCGCCGTATTTTGCATCACGCAGATGCCACCGGAAAAGAGGTTGAAACCACCCTTGTTAATCTTGCTTTTAAGCATCCGAATATCCAGATCAAAGAACGCTACAATGCGGTTGATCTGATCCTCGAAGATAAAACCCAAAAGAACGCCCGCTCCCGCATTGTCGGCGCCTATGTTTGGAACCGCCAAAAAGAGCAAGTCGAAACAATCCGAGCAAAAACCATCGTTTTAGCCACGGGTGGCGCTGCGAAGGTTTACCAATACACCACCAACCCCGATATCTCATCCGGTGATGGTATTGCCATGGCATGGCGGGCAGGCTGCCGCGTAGCTAATTTGGAATTTAACCAGTTTCACCCAACTTGTTTATTCCACCCTCAAGCTCGTAATTTCCTACTCACCGAAGCTTTACGCGGTGAAGGCGCCTACTTAAAACGCCCTGATGGCAGCCGATTCATGCCAGATTATGACGCGCGTTGTGAATTAGCGCCGCGGGATATTGTCGCCAGAGCCATCGACCATGAAATGAAACGCCTCGGGGCAGACTGCATGTATCTGGACATCAGCCACAAATCCCCTGAGTTTATTCAGCACCACTTCCCCACCATTTATGCCAAATTACTCACCTTAGGTTTAGATTTAACCCAAGAGCCGATCCCAATCGTTCCCGCAGCCCACTATACCTGCGGCGGCGTCGTTGTTGACCCGACAGGCATGACAGATGTGCCGAATCTTTATGCTATTGGTGAAGTGAGTTATACCGGGCTACATGGTGCCAATCGCATGGCGTCCAACTCATTACTTGAATGCCTAGTTTATGGGTGGGCTGCCGCAGAAAATATCATCAAAACGATCAACCAGATCCCTGAGGTTTCTGAACTCCCTGAATGGGATGAAAGCCGAGTTCATAATTCTGATGAACAAGTTGTCATTCAGCATAACTGGCATGAATTACGCTTATTTATGTGGGATTACATGGGGATAGTAAGAACCACAAAACGCCTTGAACGCGCTTTGCGTCGTATTCATCTACTTCAACAAGAAATTAATGATTACTATGCTAATTTCCGCATCTCCAATAACTTACTGGAACTGCGCAACTTAGTCCAAGTTGCAGAACTAATGGTGCGCTGCGCCTTAGAACGTAAAGAGAGTCGCGGTTTGCACTATACCTTAGACTACCCTGAGCTTTTACCCGATTCTGGTCCAACCGTTTTAACCCGCTAATATTCACCGCCTATCTGTGCATTAGCCGCAGATAGGCTTTTAATACTTAAGATAAAATGGCTGGATCAACGAGATAAACTCATCCGTATAGCTATCATCTGGTTGTTTCAATGTTAAAGACGAAATAACCGGTTCCATCATCTTAATCGTCAACCCTAATAGCATCCGATGATATGGTGTATGGGCTTTATCCTGAACTTGCGCGCGATAGGCTAAATACCAACCACTCGCCATTGCCATCGCTTCGACTTTCTGCCCTACATCATAAGGCAATACCAAACAAAAAATCCCGTCTGGTGCCAAGCATCGTTTCGCGCTATCTAATAATACTTGGTGAGTAAGTGTTCCGGTATAGCGAGCTTGATCGCGTTTTTCATCCCGACACGCTACCGCGGGCTCAAAATAAGGAGGATTACTCACGATTAATTCATACTGATGGTTAGGCTGTTCGCTAAACGTAATAATGTCCTGATGGAGCACTCGCAGCCGTTCAGACCATGGAGATTCATCAAAATTTTCCTGTGCTTGTAACGCCGCAGCGTCATCAAGTTCAACCGCATCAACCTGCACTTGCTCACTACGCTGAGCTAGCATTAAGGCTATTAATCCGCTCCCACTGCCTATGTCCAACGCATATTTTGTTGCATTAAGAGGCGCCCACGCACCGAGTAATACCCCGTCAGTACCGACCTTCATCGCGCAACGATCATGAGCAACAAAAAATTGCTTGAAGGTAAACCCGCCTTTTCGATAACTCTTTTTTTGTTCGCTCATACTGCCACTCTGGTTTAAATAGGATTTACGTGAATATTCTCAATTTCAACCCACAAATCTGCAAATTTAATCTAATTCTAATAATATTATTCTCGCATAATGAGAATGTGATTTGTTAGTGATTTTTTTTACTGCTAAGTTCGAGAAAAAGGAGATGCCATGAACAGTATTAATAGAACACTAGATATCTTATCGTTTGTCACGACTTGCGCGTCTCCAATCACACCGCAAACCATTTCCAAAGAATTAGATATTCCGCTCTCAACGGTTTATCGGCTTTTAACTATTCTCATAAACTGGGAATTTATAACTTACTCTAAGCAATATGGCACTTATACCGTTGGTGCGCAGAGTATCAAAACTCAAGAAAAATACTATCACCACAGTTTGTTGATGACCTCGTCAAAATCAGAGCTTCATGCATTAGCGAAAAAGACCCAAGAAACTGCGGCAATTATCACCGCCAACCTACGGGAAACCATCTGTGTTGATAAAATTGATAGTGAACAAGCCGTACGCTGCTCTTTTATTGTGGGACATGGCAATACCGTGATCCGCGGCGCTAGTGCAAAAACCCTCTTAGCTTACCGTGATGAACAATACCAAGAATTGGTCTTCGAAACCCACGCCAAGCAGCTACACAAAGATAACTATTTACAGAAATTAAAACAGGATCTAATCCAAATCCGTCAACAGGGCTATGGCATTTCTGTTGGTGAAATTGATGCGGGTGTTTTTGGCGCATCAGCACCTGTTTTTAAAGGCAATGATATTTTAGCTGTCGTCTCTGTCATGGCACCCGAATTTCGTGCCATCAACCGCGTCGATGAGCTGATTAAAGCCACATGCCAAACGGCCCAAAATATAACAAAACTGATTAACTTGGAGTAACTATGACACAACCTTTTCAATGGCAGGGTCGTACTGATGGTGAAACACAGGAACATTTACGCATTCACCAAGTCATCAACCAGCGTTTACCTGCGGAGTTTGCCATTATCGGCTTCGCTTCGGACGAAGGTGTTCGCCGCAATAAAGGTCGTCAAGGCGCTAAAGCCGCCCCTGATGCCATCCGCCGTCAACTTGCTGGCCTGCCTATCCACCAGCCACTAGCTATTCGTGATGTGGGAACGGTAAGTTGTGATGATGGTGATCTGGAAGCGGCTCAACGCCGACTGTCCGATGAGATAATCTCAGTGTTAGAACAGCGCCAAAAACCCATTGTTTTAGGTGGCGGTCACGAAGTCGGCTTTGCGAGCTTCCAAGGTGTTTTCGATTTCGTTCAAAAACATCAGCCAGAAAAAAACATTGGGATCATCAATTTTGATGCACACTTTGATTTACGTGAAGCCCCAGAAGCCACATCTGGTACGCCATTTTTACAATCGTCGCAATTGTGCGCTAAGCATCAGCGTCCTTTCAATTACCTGTGTTTAGGCATAGCAGATCACGGTAATACCAAGGTGTTATTCGATACAGCAGACCGCTTAGGTTGCCACTATATTCGCGATAAAGCCTTAACCGCGAGCTTATTACCCCAAGCGATTGAACAGATTAAACAATTTATAAATTCTGTGGATTACCTGTATGTCACTGTGGATTTGGATGTGTTCTCTGCGGGTATCGCACCGGGAGTCAGCGCACCAGCCGCTCGAGGGATTTCTACTGAAACATTTGATGAATTATTTAGTGTCATCAAATCTAGCGGCAAGATTGCACTGTTTGATATCGCTGAGTGCAATCCTGAATTTGATATTGATAACCACACATCAAAACTAGCAGCTTACTTGGTTTACCAATATTTATTCTAAAAACAACAAACACAATAAAACGACTGATAAACAACTTACCTTGTCTTTCAAAATATAAATAAAAGCTTAGTCAACTAAGCAACTAGTTAAAAATAAACAGCATTGTGCCCCTAAAGCTGTAGCACGAAAAACAATTTTATCGTGTCTTTAACAAGACATTTATACCCTTGGATTTCGAGTTACAGCTAGGCGGCTAGAGAGGATATCCCTAGGAGCATACATAAGTATGTGACTAGGGTAGCCGAACGCGGCCAACAACGCTGTAGATTGAAAGACATGGTATAAATAAAGGGAAAAAAATGACATTCCAAATCGACACACTCACCACCCTCTTCCTGACTGTAGTTTGCCTACTGATGGGTGTTCACCTCAAAAAACGTATTGAATGGCTGCAACGTTTCTGTATTCCTTCACCGGTTATTGGTGGTTTTTTGGTCAGCTTGCTTATTTGGGGATTAAAATCTTTCGATCTCGCTGAAATTACGTTCGATACCAGCTTACAAACATTCTTGATGGTGGCGTTCTTTACGACTGTTGGTATTGATGGCAGTTTCCGCGTATTAAAAAGCGGTGGACGCTTACTCATTACTTACCTGTTAATTTGCTGGACATTGGTTATTTTCCAAGACACCTTTGGTGCCGGTCTGGCGCATTTATTAGGTATCGACCCGGTTATCGGGATCATGGCTGGCGGTGTTTCTTTAACAGGTGGACACGGTGGTGCGGCGGCATTTGGTGGTATGGCCGAAGGTCTTGGCGTACAGTCTGCAACTGTTGCGGCGATTGCAGCGGCAACGTTTGGTCTGATTTCAGGAAGCTTATTAGGTGGCCCTATCGCGAGCTATTTAATTAAAAAACACAAAGTCACTATTCAAACCGAAGAACACATTGAAAGCGTGAAAGTTGAAGAGAAATTGGCTGGCAAAATCGACTCTATCGATGCCCATGCATTCTTAAAAATGTTAGCGCTTATTTTAGGTGTAATGGTTGTCGGTCAATTTGCTTCTGCGCAATTTACTAAAGCCACGGGATTCTCTTTACCAAGCTATGTCGGTGCAATGATTATCGCGATTATTGTGCGTAACATTAACGACCAAGTTGAAATTGTTCGTATTAACCAAAAATCCATCAACCTAATTTCAGATGTTTCACTGGGCTTATTCTTAACCATGGCGATGATGTCGCTTAAGATTTGGGAATTGAAAGTCATCGCCCTGCCATTATTCATCATCTTACTGGCGCAAACTATTGCCATCATCCTGTTCGTTGTTTTCGTCGTCTTCAGGCTGTTAGGCAAAAACTACGATGCTGCAGTAATGTGTTCAGGCATGATGGGACATGGTTTAGGGGCTACACCGAACGCAATGGCAAACATGTCATCAGTCTGTGAGCGCTACAAACAAGTTTCTATGAAAGCGTTTATGATTGTGCCATTAAGCGGTGCTGTACTTATCGACCTCGTGGGAATTCCTTACCACACTTGGTTAATTAACATGCTCAGCTAATTCCACTTCATCCCTCTTACCAACCATACGACAGAGTTTGGTAAGAGGGAGCATTATCAGTAAGCCACTTCCTTATATACCCCCCGCCAACAAAAACAGGTAAACTCTGCACAAAGCTGATTTTTGTGGTGAACAATTTTGCTAACCTGTTTATAATCAGCGCCCCAAATAGAGGTATATCATGACTGCATCCACTTTTTCTGAACTTGAGCTTGATGAGAGCCTGATCACCGCGCTGACCAATAAAGGTTACGAGCGCCCGACGGCCATCCAAGAAGCGGCTATCCCTCCTGCAATGGATGGACGCGACGTTTTAGGTTCAGCCCCAACCGGAACAGGTAAAACTGCGGCGTTCTTATTGCCAGCCATTCAACATTTACTTGATTTCCCAAGAAAAAAATCAGGTCCGCCTCGCGTTCTGATTTTAACACCAACTCGCGAACTCGCTATGCAAGTCGCTGATCAAGCTAAAGAGTTGTGTGCACATAATCATTTAGACGTTGCCACCATTACAGGCGGCGTTGCGTATATGAACCACGCTGAGGTTTTCAGCGAAAACCAAGATATCGTCGTCGCAACCACCGGACGTTTGCTGCAATACATTAAAGAAGAAAACTTCGATTGCCGCGCCGTAGAGATTTTGATCCTCGATGAAGCTGACCGTATGCTGGATATGGGTTTTGCGCACGATATCGAAACTATCGCAGGTGAAACCCGCTGGCGCAAGCAAACCATGTTGTTCTCTGCCACTCTTGAAGGTGAAGCAATTCGTGATTTTGCTGAGCGTCTACTCGAAGATCCTATCGAAATTGAAGCAGATCCTTCACGCCGTGAACGCAAGAAAATCCAACAATTTTACTATCGCGCTGACACGTTAGAGCATAAAACTGCGCTGCTGTGTCACCTTATCAAGCAAGAAGACGTCACCAAATCGATTGTCTTTGTGCGTAAGCGTGAACGCGTTCGTGAAGTTGTCCAATGGCTGCGTGAGGCAGGGATTGAACCTTGCTATATCGAAGGTGAAATGGTGCAAGCGAAGCGTAACGAAGCTGTTCGCCGCTTAGTGACTGGACAAGTTAAAGTCCTCGTTGCAACAGACGTGGCTTCTCGTGGATTAGACATTGAAAACGTCAGCCATGTTTTTAACTTTGACTTACCGCGCACCGCGGATGTCTATTTGCACCGTATCGGTCGTACCGGTCGTGCTGGACGCAAAGGAACTGCTCTTTCTTTAGTTGAAGCGCACGATTTCCCTCTACTGGGAAAAATCACTCGCTACATCGAAGACCCAATTAAGATGCGTGTGGTAGATTCATTACGCCCAACAACCAAAGCGCCTTCTGAAGCAATGCTGAATAAGCCAAAACCCTCTAAGAAAGTGCTGGCTAAGCGTAAAGAGAAGAAAAAAGAAGAGCAAAGCAAGAAAAAAGAAAAAGTACGCCATCGCGATAAGAAAAATATCGGTAAACGTCGCACTCCAGCTATATCATCTACAACTACGCCATCTGCAACTGCGTCTGCGCCATCTAAAGCTGCACCGTCTGCAAGCGCAGCAGATAGCAATAAAACCAAGTAAAACTCAATCGAGTGATACTGACAAAAGCGGGCTTCGGCCCGTTTTTCATTTATTAACTTAAGTTCATTAACTTATAGACCTTCTCTCTCATAACCCGACTTTCATTGGTTAACGCTTCTGCTTTTATCATATGATTATCTAAAATATCTCGGCAGTTATAACCCTGATTATTTTCCATTCGCCAATCTGCGCCATTTGATAATAATAATTCAGCAACATCTAAAGAGTGGCTATTTAAAGCATCATGCAACGGGGTATTTCCCAAATTATCTCTCACGTTGACCATTAAACCATTACTCAGCAAAATTTCTGATTGAGCCACTCTCCCGCTTTGAGCCGCTAAATGTAAAACTGTTTTTTGCTGAGCTAACTGCATTTTTTTAATTCCCTGCCCGTATGGAGATTCCAATAATACTTTTATAAATTGGCTATTACCCGCACGAACAGATTGCATTGCGAGTTTATCAATATCGCAGTGCTTATTTTTCATTGAAAGCAGCACTTTAAATTCACTAATATTTTCTTTCTTAATTGAATTTTTACAGCTTTCTTGCCAATTAAAACTTTGTTTCTGCTCTACGTTTGGAAATTCATTCAACATAGAATCCGCTGTTTTATCAAATTCACCTGTAATCGCATTCCAATTATTCCATGGTTTATGTTTGCACATCATCCTAATAATCTTAACCATTGAATGTGCAATAAAGCTCCTGGTCAACAAACGGTGTGGTAACCAGTCTTTCCAAGAATTATGTTCGCTGTAAGCCATTTTGATACGGTTTCCCAACGCAGAAGGGATTGGTAACGTGTTTTGAAGTGCATCAAGCCAATCATATTGAACAGTATAAAAGCGTATCAAACCTTCATCTGCTTGTTGCTTAGCAATGTTATAATCCATTCCAATTTTATGAACTGTGTTTTGAGCAAGCCCTGAAGGACTAAATGAAATACAAGGTGATTGACTCGCCAATGCGGCTATTGATGCAAGACCGCCCCCTAGAGAGTGCCCTGTGCAGATAATATTACCTTTCACGGCTCGATATAGAATATTTGTTAACCCTACCGCCTGAAAGAATTGAGGTTCGTAATATCCTAGGCCTTGCCGAATGTTGGCATAAAAATCGACAATATCATTTGTTCCCGCAAAGCAAATAATATACAGACCATTAAAACAACAAATATTCGATTGAAAACCTGTAAATTCATTATTTAAAAGTTCTGCATCTATACCTAATTCATTAATTTTTGACGTGCTGAGTTTTTCTATTCCTTGAATATCACGCCAATTACTATGATAGGCACCTTGTGATAGTAACGCTAAAAGATAATCTTTATTCTGTGCATCTCTTCCTAGAAACTCCTCTCTCGTAACATTTTTAGACCATTTATCACGGGGGCTACATAATGAATCCGAAAATGTATTTTGTTGATATAAATTTAAACCTTCTTCAACAAAAGAAAGTTCGTCCTTACTTACTGTCTGCTGTATTGCTGTACTGAATGGCATAAATTCTCCCTAACAAATGCTGTATGCTGGAAGAATATTGAAATATAAATAACCAAGGGGGGAAATAATCAACTTTGTTAGGGGTAAATAAAAAAGCCATTGAGAACAATGGCTTTTAGAATTTATTAAGATAAGAGATCTATTGACCCCTTAATGTTTATTACAGGCTTTCAGTGAAAGTACGAGTAATAACGTCACGCTGTTGTTCAGGTGTTAATGAATTAAAACGCACTGCATAACCAGAAACACGGATAGTTAATTGCGGATATTTCTCTGGGTTTTTAACTGCATCTTCTAATGTTTCACGGCTTAATACGTTAACATTTAAGTGCTGACCACCTTCTACGCGAACAGTTGGTTTCATTTCCAAAGGAACTTCGCGGCTCTCAAAAGCCCCCAATTCATCTTTAGGAACAACCTGACCTTCGCTATAATCTGCTTTCGCACACACGCAACGAGCTTCATTTGTCTCGCTATCGATTAGCCAGAAAGAGTTCAGCAGTGCTGCATTATCACTTTTAGTAATTTGAATACCAGTAATCATCTCGACCTCCACGTTCGAATCAGATTTTGATCAATCTTTGCTAACTGTTTTTAATCGCTATTGATTGGATAATTGGTCTAACCAACCTGTTTATCTAATATATACCAGCTAGAACCCCCGGATTCTTTGATATTTATCAAATATTTCGTATGGTAATTAACCATGGCGGCGCATCTTTATGATTTAAATCAATATTCACATTTGGGCTTTTTAATTATTTTTGTAAATTTTCAAATTAATTTGAAGTGCTTTTAGGGAGTTAGCGCGGAACAACACTTTATCTATGCGCCATGAACCAGTAAGCTACGAACTATAAAATACATCACTATGGGATCATTCATGTCAAATACGATGACTTGGCACGACGTAATCGGTGCGGAAAAATCACAAACCTATTTCAAAGAGACTCTCGCGTTTGTCGCGAACGAAAGAGAAAGCGGAAAAGTAATCTACCCACCGCAAGAAGATGTTTTCAATGCGTTTCGCTATACCGAATTAGCGGACATCAAAGTCGTTATCTTGGGACAAGACCCCTATCATGGACCAGGGCAAGCACATGGATTATCATTTTCTGTACGTCCGGGTATTAAAGCGCCGCCTTCACTCGTCAATATGTATAAAGAGCTTGAGAAAGATATTCCAGGATTTGTCCGCCCGGAACATGGATACCTGCTCAGCTGGGCTCAACAAGGGGTTTTACTCCTCAATACGGTATTAACTGTAGAACAAGGCAATGCGCACTCACATGCACACCTAGGCTGGGAAACGTTTACAGATAAAGTGATTCAGGCGATTAATGATCATACTGAGGGCGTGATTTTTCTTTTATGGGGCTCTCATGCACAAAAGAAAGGTCGCATTATCGATACTAAGCGCCACCATGTACTTAAAGCACCTCACCCATCACCACTTTCTGCTCATCGAGGCTTCTTAGGATGTGGCCATTTCTCGAAAGCTAATCAATTGCTTGAACAGCAAGGTCGCGCACCTATTGATTGGTATCCAGTTATTCCTGAATAAATGCATTCTATAGCGATAAAATGTATTGGTGATGAAGTTCTTAGAAGTTCGCAATAGAAAAATGGGATGCTCAGCATCCCATTCTCGTTATATACCCTAAAACTATTTATGCTCTAAACTTATTTAGAAACAATGACCATTGCAGGGCGCAACAGACGGTTATTCAAGGTATAACCCTTTTGCATCACGTTGATCACTTGACCTGCGCTATGGTCAGGAGATTCAATCATGGTCATTGCCTGGTGAACTTCAGGGTTGAATGGCACATTTGCCGCATCAACAGGCTCAATACCAAACTTAGAAACGGCATCTAAGAACGTTTTCAACGTAAGATCTAAGCCTTCTAACATCGCTTTGGATTCTTCGTTGTCACGATCAGCTGCCTCAATTGCACGCTCTAAGTTATCAATAACAGGCAACAATTCATTGGAAAACTTCTCAAGCGCAAACTTGTGGGCTTTTTCAATATCTTGTTCTGTACGACGACGAATGTTTTCGATTTCAGCGTGAGCACGTAACATTGCTTCGCGTTCAGTTTTACGGGAAGCTTCAAGTTGCTGTTCAAGCTCAGCAATACGCGCTGCTAACGCTTGTTCTTCGGCTTGTAAATCTGCTTGTTGAGTATCAACTTCTTGCTCTGCTTGCACTTTTTGTGTTTCATTTTGCTCAGAAGCTTGCTCATCATGCATGTTTTGTTCTTTACTACTCATGAATATCTCCGCGTATTTAGCAATAATTCTATCTATGAGAGTATTATGGGGATCTAATACAGGGATTCAAGGGAAGTCATACAACGAGGAGTTAAAAAAGTATGCAAAAGGCTAAGATGACACCATCTTCACAATTTAAAACTATCGGTATTGTCGGACACCCAAGGCACCCTGAAGCATTGGCAACCCATGAACTTATCTATCATTGGCTGATTTCAAAAAATTACCACGCAATAATTGATAAACAAGTGGCTAAGGATTTGAAATTAAAAGATGCCAATACAGGAACTTTAACAGAAATCGGTCAACAAGCCGATTTAGTCGTTGTGGTTGGCGGCGATGGCAACATGCTTGGAGCTGCGCGAATTTTATCCCGCTATAACAATAAAGTTATTGGTGTCAACCGAGGTAATTTGGGATTTTTAACCGACCTGGACCCCGACAATGCCCTTCAGCAACTGTCCTGTGTTCTTGATGGGGAATATCATGAAGAGCAGCGCTTTTTATTAGAAGCTCAAGTTATCAAGGCGAATCAAAAAGCCCGTAAAAGTAGCGCCATTAATGAAGTGGTTCTTCACCCAGGCAAAGTCGCGCATATGATTGAGTTTGAAGTTTATATTGATGAAAAATTTGCCTTTTCACAACGCTCAGACGGCTTAATTATTGCGACCCCGACAGGCTCAACAGCCTACTCTTTATCCGCTGGGGGACCTATCCTTACGCCGAATCTAGACGCTATTGTACTCGTGCCGATGTTCCCACACACCCTATCGTCTCGCCCATTAGTTATCAGCAGCGACAGCAGTATCCGCTTAAAATTTTTACGGACCAATATTGATTATGAAGTGAGTTGCGACAGTCAAATTATGCTACCTATACAGGATGGCGAAGAGGTGATTATAAAGCGCAGCTCGAAGAGTCTGAATTTAGTTCATCCAAAAGATTACAATTATTTCAATACATTAAGTTCAAAACTCGGTTGGTCTAAAAAAACTTTTTAAATTTTTTGCACTGCCTCTTTACTGTATAAAAAAACAGGTTAAACTGTATGAAAACACAGGTGTGTATTTAAACAGGAGAGCGCAGATGCTAACCCAACTAACCATCAATAATTTTGCTATCGTTCGTGAGTTAGAAATCGATTTTCGTAGCGGTATGACGACAATTACAGGTGAAACCGGTGCGGGTAAATCCATTGCTATCGATGCTCTTGGTTTATGTTTAGGTAACCGAGGTGAAGCCAACATGGTTCGTCCTGGTGCTCAACGTGCCGACTTGTGTGCTCGCTTTTCACTGTCTGACGCTCAAATGGCAGCAAATTGGCTCATTGAGCATCAACTTGATAATCAAAATGAATGCTTACTACGCCGTACTATCGCAACCGATGGTCGTTCTCGAGGCTTTATTAACGGTGTCTCCGTTCCCTTATCGCAATTACGTGAACTTGGCGCATTACTGATCCAAATTCATGGTCAACATGCTCACCAGCTATTATTGGATAATGATCATCAACAATCCCTACTTGATGCCTATGCTAATCAGCAAGCATTACTCGCTCAAATGAAGCAGACGTGGCAAAAGTGGCATGAATCTTGTCAGCAATTAGCTGTATTTCAAAAACAGATGCAAGAGCGTGAATCTCGCCAGCAATTGCTTGATTATCATTTAAAAGAGTTAAATGAGTTCCTACCCGTTCAAGGGGAGTTTGAGGAAATTGATCAAGAATATAAGCAGCTTGCTAATCATGGGCAATTTTTAACTATTGGGCAAACAACAGCACAAATTCTGACAGAAAGTGACGATGCAAACGTCATCAGCCTTCTCAATATGGCAAAAAATGAGCTTTCAGATTTAGTCACTCTGAACCCTAAATTTTCAGGGTTATTGGATATGCTGGAAGAAGCAGCCATCCAAGTTAATGAAGTGAGTGATGAAATTAAACATTACTGCGATCAATATGAATTAGACCCAAATCGTTTATTCGAATTAGAGCAGCGAATTTCCAAACAAATTAGTTTGGCACGTAAGCATCACGTTACGCCTGAAGCACTGCCTGAACTTTTTCAACAATTAGTTGAAGAACAAAATCAGATAGCTAACCAAAATGAAGATTGTGAAGCTTTAAATGCGCAGGCCATTGCTGACCACCAAAAAGCTCTAGAATGTGCGGAACGTTTACATCATGTACGTCTGCATTATGCACAAGAGCTCAGCCAGCTAATTACTAGCAGTATGCACCAACTTTCAATGCCTCATGGCCTTTTCACGATTGATGTAAAATTTGTCCCTGAACATTTACAAATCGATGGCGCCTGCAAAGTCGAATTCAATGTCACTACTAACCCAGGACAGCCACATCAAGCTTTGGCTAAAGTTGCATCAGGTGGTGAGCTATCTCGCATCGCTTTAGCCATTCAAGTGATCACCGCGAAAAAAATGGATACTCCGGCTTTAATTTTTGATGAAGTGGACGTGGGGATCAGTGGTCCAACCGCCGCTATTGTCGGGAAATTACTCCGTGAACTTGGTGAATCCACCCAAGTTATGTGTGTAACTCACTTGCCACAAGTTGCGGGCTGTGGTCATCACCATTTTTATGTTAGTAAAGAAACGAACGGTGTAGAAACCGAGACTCACATGCAATTATTGGATAAAAAATCTAGATTACAAGAGCTTGCACGGTTACTTGCTGGCTCAGAGGTAACGAAAAATACATTGGCTAATGCAAAAGAGTTGCTCGCAGCTTAAATTTCGACAACTTTTTTTATCTCCTGTTGTCTTAGAGTCGATCTGGAAGGTTTTAAATTGTATCAATGTCGATTATCATTGATGTTCTGACTCCAAAAGGAATGAGATATCCATGCGTTATAAATTGTTAACTGCTGCAGCGCTATCATTCGCATTAATGTCCACGGGCTGTTCAATGATGGAACGTCTTGTCTATCATCCGGATATTAACCAAGGTAACTACCTCACGGCGAAAGATGTTGCGAAGATTAAAAAAGGAATGACACAGCAACAGGTTGCTTATGCTTTAGGCACGCCAATGATGACTGACCCGTTTGGTTCTCAGACTTGGTTTTATGTTTTCCGCCAAGAGCTGGGGCATGACCCAGTGAAGCAAGAAACATTGACGCTGACGTTTGATCGCAACGGTATCCTCACAGATATCAAAAATGAGAAAAACCTTGAAGCACAACAAGCCATGGAAGCTGGTGAAGTTAAAGCATCAGAACCAAAAGCAGCGGAATAACACCCTATATAGCGTAATGCTTGAGCGTGTATAACTTGAGTATATAAGTAACTACCTGCCCAATTATATGATGGGATAACAAACAGGTAGTTACTTTAGTGCTTTTATTTATCCCTTTATAGCTTCTCGCCAATACATAAAAGCGCCATCCTCTACGTTCTAGCCTATCAATCGACGCATCCATCGCACCCGCAAAGAAAAAACCTATATATTTGAAACAAAAAAACCGAGCTTTCACTCGGCTTCATATATAATTGATTCGCTCACTGCGCAATATCTTATTTATTATTCTCTTTCGATTTTTCAGCTCGTTTGCGGCGTAGCTCTTTCGGATCGGCAATCAATGGGCGATAAATTTCAATTCTATCCCCTTCTTGAACGACATCACCCAATTTCGCAGGCCGACTATAAATACCCACTTTATTTTTCTTTAAATCGATATCCGAACGCAACGTTAAAATACCCGATGCAATAATTGCATCTTCAATCGTGGTTCCTTCTGCAACTTTTACAGAGAGTAAAAATTGCTTTTCAGGTAACGCATATGTCACTTCAATGTTGATATCAGACACGGTAAACGACCTTAGCACGAGACGTAAATGCTTGAACCATATTGTTGGCCAGCTCTTTGAATATCTTACCGAATGCCAACTCAATCAGCTTATTGGTAAATTCAAAATCGAGATGAAACTCTATTTTACAGGCGTCAGCACTCAAAGGAATAAACTGCCATCCCCCAGATAGAGTTCTAAAAGGGCCTTCCACTAACTGCATTTGGATACGTTTATTATCTTCCAGCGCATTTTTAGTAATGAAGGTTTTGCTAATTCCCGCCTTTGAAACCTCAACTGATGCCGTCATTTCTTCTGAATTTTGGCTAATGATTCGGCTTCCAACGCATCCCGGTAAAAAACTTGGATATGAAATTACATCATTCACAAGTTTATACATTTGTTCTGCGCTAAAAGGAACTAACGCAGAGCGACTAATCTGTGGCATATCAATTCCTATCCCCAAAAACTGCGCATATAATAGCACCATTGATGGGTTACTCAAAAAACAAAACCCGTGCAGGGCAAGAAATGCACAATCGCAAAAATATCAGTGTTGAACGATTTCATTCAACGCATCTTAACGTATAATGAATGAACTATGACAAAGAAAAAACCATATAAACCCGGTTCAGCAACAATTGCTATGAACAAACGTGCTCGCCACGAATATTCTATCGAAGAGGAGTTCGAGGCGGGTTTATCCCTACAAGGTTGGGAAGTTAAATCATTACGCGCGGGCAAAGCCAACATTGGTGATAGCTATGTTTTACTGCGCGATGGTGAAGCCTATCTGTTTGGTGCCAACTTTACACCACTGACAGTCGCATCATCCCATGTTGTCTGCGACCCAACCCGCAGTAGAAAACTACTTCTTAATCAACGTGAATTAGATACCCTTTACGGTAAAGTTAACCGCGAAGGCTATACTGTCATCGCTCTTTCCTTATATTGGAAAAACGCGTGGTGCAAAGTGAAAATTGGCGTAGCCAAAGGTAAAAAAGCCCACGACAAGCGTTCTGATATCAAAGATAGAGAGTGGCAATTAGATAAAGCACGTATAATGAAACATTCTAATCGCTAAGTCCTAGCTTTATAGAGTTATTTTCTGTTATACTGCACTCACAACTTGGGGCTGATTCTGGATTCGACGGGATTTGCGAAACCCAAGGTGCATGCCGAGGGGCGGTTGGCCTCGTAAAAAGCCGCAAAAAAATAGTCGCAAACGACGAAAACTACGCACTAGCAGCTTAATAACCTGCTTAGAGCCTTCTCTCCCTAGCCTCCGCTCTTAGGACGGGGATCAAGAGAAGTCAAACCCAAAAGAGATCGCGTGGATGCCTTGCCTGGGGTTGAAGCGTTAAACTTAATCAGGATAGTTTGTTGGTGGCGTGTCTGTCCGCAGCTGGCAAATGAAATTAAAGACTAGACTAAGCATGTAGTACCGAGGATGTAGAAATTTCGGACGCGGGTTCAACTCCCGCCAGCTCCACCAAATTTTAACTGTCAGTGATGTGACAACAACTTTAAAAACAGTAGGTTAGTAAAGTTGAGCAGACAGTAACATTACCCAGAATGGACTTCGAAATGCACGTGAAATGCACGCGCACTAGAAAAATAGAAAAGCTCACTTCGGTGGGCTTTTTTATTCTCTATCGTACTAAGAGATAAATCTAATGAGAAAGGCTTGTATTGAATTACATTCAACAATGCAATATCGATGAAATAAATTTAATGATTTAAAAACAACAAGTTATCTTAAACAGGTCATTATTTAAACACAATTCTTATAC
>NZ_JAERJY010000200.1:0-4600 GCF_018257375.1 Providencia sp. JGM181
ACAGATTATGTCAATTTTATTAACCTTTAATGCTGCTGCGGGTGAATTAAAAAATGACTCATTTCCAAGTAGAGCACTAACTAGCTTGCAACCTTCTGATATCCAAAACCAAATTAATAAAGCAGAGATGGAAGCTATTCAGATTGGAACACAATATACCGATAGTAAAGCGGCAGAATTAAATACTGCAATAGAAGCTTCTGAAAAAAATAGTCAAAGTTATACAAATAAAAAAGTGACTGAGTTAAATACTCGAATTTTAACTTCAACAACTCAAGCTATTAGCGTTGGAACCAATTATACTGATGAGCAAGTGAAAATTTTAGATTCCAAGATTCAAAACGCTCAGGCTAATGCTGCCACCGAAAGTAGCCAATATACCGATCAAAAAACTGAGCAATTAAATAAAAATATTAAAGAATCGCAATCCAACGCCATTACTGAAAGTCATCAATACACCGACCAGAAAACTCAGCAACTGAATAATAATATTAAAGAATCGCAATCCAATGCAATTACTGAAAGCAATCAGTATACTGACCAGAAAGCACAGCAGCTGAATAATAATATTAAAGAGTCACAATCTAGTGCGATAACAGAAAGTCACCATTATACAAATCAAAAAGCTGAACAATTAAATACCTCGATTAAAAGTGCTCAATCGAAAGCAATCAGTGATAGTAGAAACTACACAAATCAACGTGTTGATATGTTAGAACAAAATATGAATGGCAGACTCAACTCACTGGATAACAAAATGGATAAAAATGCCGATCGAGCTAACGCGGGTATCGCATCTGTTTCTGCAATGGCTAACATCCCGTATACCAACAACACCAATTTTAGTATGGGAATGGGTTTAGGAAATTATCGTAATGGCAACGCCGTCGCATTTGGTGGACAATATCATGTCAATGATAATATGAATATTCGTAGCTCCATTAGTTGGAATAATGAAGACAGTGCAGTTTATGGTGCTGGTATTGCAGTTGGTTTTTAAACTTATTTCCCAATCAAAAACACCCTCATATAAACTAAAAAAGACTCACTGATATTCATTTATCAATGGGTCTTTTTCGTAAAATTAATTTATAGGTATTATATTAATCCGCGGAGCAACCTGTTGTAAACGGTGCTTTTGTGGTTAAAGCCGCTATCGCTTCACGATAACAAAGCTCCAGTTTTGCTCGGCTATCTGCCGTAATATCAAGATCCACCAAATAACCATCATTAATACCGTAGATCCAACCGTGAACCATAATATCCTGCCCTCTTTTCCATGCAGATTGTAATACGGTGGAGTGGCCCAGATTATAAACTTGCTCAATCACGTTCAATTCACATAAGCGATTAATACGCTCTGTTGGTTTCAGTTCACCTAACATCCTACTATGTTTAAACCAAATATCTCGAATATGCAGCAGCCAATTATCAATTAAACCTAATTCCTTATTGTTAATCGCAGCCTCAACACCACCACAGCCATAATGCCCACAGACAATAATATGTTCCACTTTGAGCACATCAATAGCATATTGAATAGCAGATAAACAGTTGAGATCCGTGTGAACCACCAGATTCGCTATATTTCGATGAACAAATAGATCGCCAGGGCCAACTTTAATTAATTTTTCAGAAGGTACTCGGCTATCGGAGCAACCAATCCATAAAAATTTAGGTTGTTGGTCTTTTGATAATTGTCGAAAAAAGCTAGGGTCTTGTTCTTTAATCGACGTTGCCCATTCCCTGTTATTCACAAATAATTCTTTAATTTTATCCATCGCCATGTGGCACGCTCACTTACAAATCTTGCTATATATGATATTTAAAACGTGTTTATCAAAACGCAATCAATTTAATTAATATGCCTAAATTTACCAGAAGATTACTCTCAATCGGTTAATATGCAAAAAACATTTCATAACCAATGATAGCCTCTACATTAAATTCGTCATTAATTTGCTTATTTTTCTCTTTATTCTTCTACCATTTGCATTTTTAGCCAAAATGCTTGCTGGCATGCGTTAAAAAACTCTTTTCTTTGAGGTAAAACAGAACACCCCGCAGAATCAATAACTTGCCAAATAATCCAACGCTCAGGACATTGACTATCATTATCGGGAATAGATAATTCAATTTCTTCAGAGCATTGAAGAATAACCCCGTCATGAAATCGCCACTGCCGGATAATTTGCATAACTTCCGACTGGGCATCTTGCTGGCGCTGATCAAAAATAACTTCACATACGGCCTGCTTTTTCATGGTACCTAATATGTATTTTGCTAACATAGTTTCGTTTTTTTCATAAAAATATCGAGCCAATCGCATGCTTAAACAACCTTTATAAACACCTAAAAATCTTAACTCCGTAAAATAATTAGATATCAATTACAAAGTCTAAATAAAACCTAAAAAATACCGTTAATCCTATATCCTCTATTACACTTAAATTATACGTTACTTTATCATTTCAAAAACGAAAGGTTTGTTATGTTTAAAAAATTACTTTTATCGATCATTTTAAGCTGTACGGTTGTTTCTGGCGCTATAGCCAATTCGACCTGTTTGCCTGTGACTAATCAAAGTTTAACGAAAAGCGGTTTACCAACCCCTAAAAATAGCACCTCTTTTGCAAACTACACAGAGGTCACTAATAGCGTTTTCAGTGCCATAACTAAAGATATGACCTCAGAAGAGAGAAATGATGTAGTGTGCACCAAAGATGCCTTTAGCTATTCTATCTATATGTCTAATGAGCAGAAAATCGCGAAGATATGTGAAACAAAAAGCGGCTGTGATGATTTAAAAACCATTTTCCTGGTTATTGCTAACATCGACATTAATGAAGGAACGGAAGCAAAATTAAAAGCGGCAATGGCAAAAGCAGGTATTACAGAAACCAACATTAGAGATACTCCGGCAAAACTAGAGCAATTTATAGGCCAGTACGAAACACAGTTTACCCAGCATTTTGGCGATTTAGAGTAAGGTTACTTTCCAGTCAAACCTAATATCGTTGAGAAATTTAAAAAACGGCTTTATAGTTTTTATCTAATTTTAACTTCCTGTCGATACAAAAAAGCCCTCATATTGAGGGCTTTAGTATTTTTATATCTACATTAATGTCAACAACAGGCTGTACTTAACTTAGAAACGATACAGGCTAAATGCTTTCGGATTAATGATTGGCTCTTTACCTAATAGGATATCTGCGGTCATTTCAGAGGAAACTGGGCTTTCAGTCATACCCCAGCCAGTTGCTGTGTTAATAACCAGACCTGGATATTCCTTAACTTCAGAAATAATTGGGTTTTCATCTGGTGCGATAGCCATCGCTCCGCTCCACTGGTCAATTAATTTAGAGTCTTTAAATGCAGGGAACTCAGTTTTCAATTTTTCTAGAGATGAATTCAGTTCTGGTAAGTCTGGTAATGCCGTCATATCACGGTTTTTCTCAAATGGAGAAACTTCATCTAATTTCCAGCTGGTCTCTTGGGTAAACGAGTTAATCAGCTGTTCGTTTAATGAAATATGAACAGGGAAGTCTGGCAATGCTAACAATGGCAGGTATTTATAGCCATAAGTGAAGGATTCTTTAACAACAGGTGCCACTATCACGCGTGGAGAAGTTGCATAGGTTCCATCGGCTTGTTCACGGAAGTAAATATTGCCCGGCAGAGCAACGTTTCCACCCGGTGCATTTGGTGCCGCGCTAATCAATTGTTGTGATTGATAAGCTGGTAATGTTGGAACATCTACACCCAGATTTTGCATGAACAGACGAGACCAAACGCCGCCCGCAACAACAACTTGAGAAGTTTTGATTGCGCCTTTTTCAGTCACAACATCAGAGATCACACCCGCTTGAGTTTCTAAGCCACGCGCTGCACAGTTGGTATAGATTTTAATACCAATTTTCTTCGCGTATTCAGCCATAACGAATGCAGTAACTTCTGCATCGAAACTACCAGAATCTTCTTCGAAACCTGCAATTTTCCAATCAGACTTAGCACCCCGAAGACGCTGATTTAACTCGCTTCCTTCGATCATGCGTGTTTTGAATGGAATATCAGAGCCAACGTTTTTATGGCGCTCATCCATCCACTGGCGAACGTGAACCAGATCTTCTTCATCCAAAGGGACTTCTACACGACCTTGAGTACGATAAGTGGTATCAACACCCACCTTCGCATTCATATCACGCCAGCGATGTTTGCCTAAATGGTGTAATAAGAAGGTTTCATCGGTCATTTTGTATGTAATTGCCTGACCATAGAATCGAGATGATTGCTCTCCCGCAATGTTCCCTTTTTCTACAATCACGACAGATAACCCACGCTCAGCAAGGTTAATCGCCGTCATTACACCTAAGATACCAGCCCCAATAACAACAACATCAGATTGTTGTGGCAATGCGCCAGGCGTTCCTTCAACAAAACCAACACGTGGTTTACCCGGAACAAATCGCCCTTCACGAGTCAACATCGGAGTTAAAATACCGGCTCCCGCTGCGACAGCGACTACAGAACCACCAATAATAAATTTTCTTCTGGTTATTGCCATTTCGACACAATTCCTTATACACGATCAATATTACTT